>CAYLPM010000129.1:0-11862 GCA_964385525.1 uncultured Gemmatimonadaceae bacterium | reverse complement strand
CGACTGCTTTGGAAGCGGACCCAGGACGCACTGGCTTCCCGAGGTCCTTCATTCCAATCATTCCGGGCTCGTGGCGGTCGGGAGCTCCTTCGGTGTGCCGTCCTCTGCGCTCCTCCGCGCCGACCTCTGCGATCCTCCGCGGTTCAAGGCAGCTCCACTCGGCTGGCAAGCCCTGGGAAGCTGCCGGCTCGCGGCTTGGATCCCCTCAGCCCGTCCCCGAGCTCTCGTCTCCTCGACTCACCCTCCTCCTCGCAAGCGCACACGAGAAAGGCCGGGGATCCACTCGATCCCCGGCCCCCTCTCGCGTCCGAGCTGAACGCGGCTACGGATTGGGCAGCGTGGTCGTGATCACGAGCCGGATCGTTCCCGTAACAGCGGTATCGACGCCCGCGATCGGGACCGACGTCGCAAGGACCACGACCGTGTCGCCGACCATCGCCGAGTTGTTGGAGGCCGTGACGATGCCGAGGGCGTCGACCGTTCCCTTGTCCGGATCGGCCGATGACCAGATCACGCGCCGTTCTACGGCATTGCCGCTCGGGCTGATGATCGTGTTCGAGCCGACCGCCGTGCCGACCGTCGGTACCGCCGCGAGCTGGAGCGATGCTCCCCTGAGAATCGCGAGCGGCGCACCGGCCGTGGCGACGGACACCCGGACGCCGGTCAGGGGACGGCGGAAGACGGTGACATCGAGCGTGTCGGCGAGGTCGTCACCCGGGAAGGTGAGAATCACCTGCGCCGTGCCGGGCTGGCGTGCGGTGATGCGCCCGAACGTCGAGCTGCCGTTGCTGACGGTCACGACATCCTCGTTCGTGCTCGACCAGATCGCCCGCCGCTGAATGCTCGGCACCGTGGAGCTGACCCCGAACTCGGCCGGCCGCAAGGCACGAACGCGATCGCCCGTCGCGTCCGTCGCGAGTATCGCGACCTCCGTCGTCATCCCGGACGTCACGAGATCGAAGCCCACCCCGGACCCGAGCGCGACGCTCCGGCCGTCAGGCGAGACCACCGGCACGATGCGGGGGTCGCCCGCGTCGACGATGGTCGCGGGGCTCCCAGTCCTAGGGGGCACGAAGCGCAGCTGAAGATCCGTGATCGGATTGGCGCGGACCGTCACCGGAATCCGCAGCGTATCGTCGCGAAACACGGCCAGAATGTCGGTGGTCCCGCCCTTCAGCCCGGTCACGCGGCCATTGTTGGCGACGTTCGCAATGGCGTAGTCGGCGCTGCGATACTGGATCGGGGCCGCCTCCAGGACGCGATCCTGGGTGACGTTCCGGACGGTTGCCGACACGTCCACGCTGCTGTCCTGGCCGACCGAGACGTCGGTCGACGCCGTCTCGATCCGATACGTCATCGCGCCGGTGATGTCGTCGTCCCCGCCGCAGCCGGAGGCGAGCCCGGTCGCGGCGCACAGCGTGAGAAGCGCGGACAGTCTGAGTCGCATGAGCACCACCGTGGTGTGTTGTGAGGGCGTGAAGCCGAGGAGCGCCCGGTACGGGAAGGCTGCAACAATAGGACGCGGTCACCACCGGGTCAAGAGTTTTATTAGAGGTTCTTAAGGTTACAAAAGGTCGCGAATGTCAGCCGTGTGAGAGCCCTGAACGGGGTCGCCGCGGCCCGCCCCAGGGTCGCGCCGCCGGACGTTCGGATGCAGATTCCAGCCGGCCGAGTCGCCGACACCTCCCACCCCTCGACACGACACGACGATGTCACGCCCCACGACATGCGCCGCCATCCTCGCCGCGCTCGCCTTCACCGCCGCCACGGCCCGGATCGACGCCCAGCAGGCTCCGGCTGAGCTGATCGTCACCAACGCGAAAATCCACACCGTCGACGAGAACCGGCCGTTCGCCGAGGCGATGGCGATCCGCGAGGGTCGCATCCTGTTCGTCGGCTCCGAGCGCGGCGCCCTCGCGCACCGCGGCTCCGGAACGCGGGTCCTCGACCTCGAGGGCCGGACGGTGATCCCCGGGATGATCGACGCCCACGCCCACCTCTATGGGCTCGGAACGGCTCTCCGGACGGTGAACCTCGTCGGCACGCGGTCGTACCAGGAGGTGATCGACCGGGTGGCGGCGCGGGCGCGGGAGGTCCCGGCCGGCACCTGGATCCAGGGGCGCGGCTGGGATCAGAACGACTGGCCCGAGGCCCGCTTCCCATCGCACGAGGCGCTCTCGCGCGCCGTACCGGATCATCCCGTGTTCCTGACCAGGGTGGACGGGCACGCGGGGCTGGTCAACGCGCAGGCGCTCCAGCGCGCCGGACTGACCGCCCGGACGGCGGACCCCGAGGGGGGACGCATCGAGCGCGGGAGCGGCGGAACGCCGACCGGTGTGCTCGTCGACCGCGCCATGGACCTCGTGCGAACGAAGATCCCGGCCGCCGACAAGGCCGAGATCCGGGCCTCCGTCCTCGCCGCCATCGCCGAGACGAATCGCTGGGGACTGACGGGCGTGCACGACGCTGGAGTCAACCGCGCGGTGATCGACGTCTACGAGGAGCTGGCGCGCGAAGGACGCTACTCGCTCCGCAACTACGTGATGGTGCGCCTGAGCGACGCGGACCTCGAGCACTACCTCGGTCGCGGTCCGCAGATCGGGCTGTACGATGGCCGGCTCTGGCTCCGCAGCATCAAGATCAGCGCGGATGGTGCGCTCGGCTCGCGCGGCGCCGCGCTGCTGGAGCCGTACACCGACGAGCCGGGCCACGCCGGCCTCGTGCTCGTGCCGCAGGAGCGGATCCGCGAGGTGGCGGTGCGGGCGCTGCGCGGCGGGTTCCAGCTCAACGTGCACGCGATCGGCGATCGCGGCAACCGGATCGCGCTCGACGCCTTCGAGGCCGCGCTGCGCGAAGTCCCGAGCTCCGACCACCGGTTCCGCGTCGAGCACGCGCAGATTCTGCATCATCAGGACATCCCGCGCTTCGCGGAGCTCGATGTGATTCCGTCGATGCAGGGCGTGCACCAGTCGAGCGACATGTACTGGGCGGGCGCGCGCCTCGGGCAGGGGCGCTTGTTCGGCGCCTACGCGTGGCGGTCGCTGCTCGAGACGGGCGTCGTGATCCCGAACGGGAGCGATTTTCCGGTGGAGCACGTGAATCCGCTGCTCTCGTTCTACGCGTCGATCACGCGGCAGGATGCGAACGGCTGGCCGGCGGGTGGCTGGTTTCCCGAGCAGCGGATGACCCGGGACGAGGCGCTGAAGTCGATCACGATCTGGCCCGCCTACGCCGCGTTCGAGGAAGACGAGCTGGGATCGCTCACGCCGGGGAAGCGCGCGGACTTCGTGATCCTGGATCGCGACATAATGCGTGTGCCGGCGGCTGACATCGTCAGCACACAGGTCATCGCGACGTACCTCGGCGGCATCCCCGTGTACGAGCGGGAGTAGCGGGTGGCCAGGTCCGATCGATCGCGCAGTGGTCGCGCGCCGGCATCACCGACGCCTCCCGCCGAAGCCGCGCCGCCGTCGCCGATCGCACTCGCGGCGATCCGGATCGCGCTCCTCCTGGGTGTTCTCCTCTTCGGCGCGACGACGATGTTCATCCGCCGCCGAGGGGCGTGGTCGCCCGCGCCGGCGGAGTCGCTCGAATCGCTCCGCCTCGTGGGGATCGGGCTCTGGGCGCTCGCGGTAACCGCCGTCATCGTGCTGCGCCTGCGCGGCCTGGGACGATCGCGCGGCGGCGCGGAGCCCAGCATCATCGGGTGGGCGGTCGGCGAAGCGGTCGCCCTGTTCGGCGGCGTGCACTACTTCCTGTCGGGCACGCCCTCGTGGTACATCAACGGCGTCGTGTTTCTCGTGGCGACGTTCGTCATCTTTCCGATCGCGCGCGTGAGGAAATGATCGGCGCCCGCGGCGATCACACGGGCCCGCGCGACGCGCCGAACGCCGAGGTGCCGTGGGGCCGGAACCCGTTCCGGGGCATCGAGCCGTAGTTCGTCCACGTCGTCGTCCATCTCCATGAACCTCGATTTTCTCAAACGACTCCTCGACGCGCCCGGTCCCTCGGGATTCGAGACGATCCCGGCCCGGCTGTGGCGCGAGGAAGCGCAGCAGTTCGCGGCGGAAGTGCGCACCGATGTGGCCGGCAACAGCATCGCGGTCGTCAATCCGGCGGGCACGCCGACGATCATGCTCGCCGGCCACATAGATGAGATCGGCGTGATCGTCCAGTACATCGATGATGAGGGGTATGCGTACATCTCGCCGATCGGCGGATGGGATCCTCAGGTGCTCGTGGGCCAGCGCATTCGCTTCATCGGCGAGGCGGGCGATGTCTTCGGCGTGGTCGGGAAGCCGCCGATCCATTTGATGAAACCGGAGGATCGCGAGAAGGCGTCGAAGCTCACCGACCTGTGGGTCGACATCGGCGCGACGGGCCGCGCCGAAGCGGAGGGCCGGCTGGGCGTCGGCGACCCGGGCGTAATCGACGCGCGCTCGATCGAGATGCCGAACGGCCGGCTGGTGTCGCGCTCGATCGACAATCGCATCGGTGCCTTCACCGTGCTCGAGGCGTTGCGGCGCTACGCCGAGCGCCCCGGAACGGCGTGCGTCGTCGCGACGGCCACGACGCAGGAAGAGATCGCGTGGCACGGCGGCGGGGCACTCGTCTGCGCGTCGTGTCTCGATCCGCAGATGGCGATCGTCGTCGACGTGAGCTTCGCCACCGATCATCCCGGCATCGAGAAGAAGGAGGTCGGGGACCACCGGCTCGGTTCCGGTCCGATCCTCTCGCGCGGCGCCATCATCTCACCAGTCGTGCTCGGCCTGCTGCGCGAGGCGGCCCGTCGCCGGACGATCCCCTACACGATCCATGCGGTCGGTCGCGATACGTCGACCGATGCGGATGCGATCCACATCGCGCGCGAGGGTGTCGCGACGGCGCTCGTCTCGATCCCCAACCGCTACATGCACTCGCCCTGCGAGATGGTGAGCCTCGCCGACGTCGAGCACGCGGCGGAGCTGATCGCGGAGACGTGTCGCGGCGTGACGCAGGAGACCGACTTCACGGCGCGGTAGCAGGCGAACCGGCGAATCGTCAGTTCGTTCCGTCGTCGATCGCCTTCGCCGCGATCTCCCGGACTTCACGTTCCTTGTCGGCGGCGAGCCCAGCGAGGGCGGCCATCGCCTCGGGCGTCTTCGCATCGACGAGAGCCTGCACGGCCGCCACGCGGTACGCCGTCGACTTCTTCCGGAACAGGCGGCCATCGGGTTCGGCGGCCTTCACGAGCTTCTGCACCGCATCCGGCGTCCCCACGCGGCCGAGGGAGGTGAGGATCGCGACCTGGACGTCCTCGTCGGCCTCGCTGTCGAGGGCGCGGGCGAGCGTGGTCGCCTGACGGGACTGCTTCAGCGTCGCGAGACCGAGCGCGGCCTGCATCCGCACCTGCGACGAATTGTCGCGCAGCGCCTCGCGGAGGGCGTGGTGGGCGCGCGGCGTCCCGAGCTTGGCGAGCGCCGCGGCAGCCGCGCGTCGTACCCGGTCATCGTCGTGCCGCACGGCATCGGTGAGGGGCGTCTCGGCCTCGGTCGCCTGGAGCTCGCCGAGCAGGTCGGCGGCGTTGCGCACGACGTACCACCGCGGGTCGCCCAGCATGTGCATCAGCGCGGGGACGCCGGCGTGAAGCGTCACCAGCGCGTCGAAGAAGACGCGGCGATCGGAGAGCGACTTCGCGGACGTGAGCTGTTCGATCAGGGCCTCGGCACCATCCTCACCGGCGCGCGCGAGCACCATCGTGTACTGCTCGGCCCTGTCGCGGTCGCGCGGCAGCAGCGTCGCAATGAGGCGCAGCAGCGTGGGTTTGGACAGTCGGCGCAGCGTCATCGCAAAGGCGCGCTTCTGGTCGGAGTCATCGCTCCGCGTCTCACGCTCCAACACGCCCCAGCACACATCGGCGACGGTCGGTGCGCGGGCGTCCCGTCCGGCCTCATCGGCGATGGCGACGAGCTCGTCGAGGATGCGCGTCGTCATGGCCGCGGACGTCGCGGCATCGAGTTTCGCGAGCGTGTCCGCCACTCTGCCCTTGGGGGCGTGCACGGCGGCGAACGCGAGAAACCGGCCGCTCGCCTCATCGGTGACGATCCCCGGCACGATCTCTGGACTCCCGTTGGAGGGCCGGCGAGACCCGGTGGGCGCGGTCGAGTCTGTGCCGCCGCGGCTCCGGGTGGCGCGAACGGCGCTCGGCGCGCTGCGCGACTCGCCGCGTGAACCGGCGCGTGAACCGCCGCGTGAACCGGGGCGCGGCATGCTGCGCGGTTCGATGACGGGATGGACGCCGGAGGGGTGATCACGAATCGGAGCGCCGGCCGTTCGGCGCATGCTCGGCGGCTCCGATCGCGGAGTGGTCGATGCCGAGGTGCGCGCGGGTCGCGTGTCTGCCGCTGGTGAAGCGCCGGCGTCCGGTGGCCCGCTCGTGGACGGTCGGGATTCCGCCGCCGGTGCGATCGGATGGAGCGTCCTGAGCGTCACCGCGAGCGAATTCGCGCCCACCGCCGCGAGTCGCTCCAGGACGGCCGGGCCGCCATTGCCCGGCAGCGGCTCGCTCGCGAGAATGCGCGCGAAGCCGAGCAGGTCGGCGGGTGCGGCGTTCTGCTGGATGCGCACGTCGCTGATGGCATGGCCGATGAGCTGCGCGGCGAGGTCCTGCACGCCGGTCAGCGCGTCGGGGAGCGCGCTGCCGTTGACCACCAGACGATAGTCCTGCGTCGCGAGGGTGACCGCCCCATCGCGTGAGACCGTCACGACCGCCCGCAACGCGGCCTTCTGCTCGTCCACGTTCCCGCTTTCGTGGAGCAGGAGCCACAGCAGGCGTGAGAAGTGACGCGCGAAGGTGATCGAGTAGTCCATGAGATCGGATCGGCAGCCCGCGTCGGCCGCGATGGAGATGAGGCAATACCCCGCGCTACGAGGACGCCGGGGGGCGGTTCGGGGCAACGGTCGGTGGGGGTTGCGGAGAGGGTGCGGAGGGGGAGAAGATCACGGCGGTACCTGCCACGTCGAAGTGGTCGGTTATCAGCCATCAGTGGAAAGTGAACGGCATCGGAGGCCCCCCGGCCTCCGATGATTGACGGTCGAAAACGCCGGCACATCGACGTTCCGCCGTCCTACCCTCGCCTCCGGGACACCGATGCGACGCACACACCTCGTTCTCGCGCTGTGGCTGCTCACCCCGGCCTCGGCCCTCACCGCCCAGGAGGCCCGTGGTAGCGGGACCGTCGTGCTCCGTGCCGCGCGCCTGTTCGACCCGGCGACCGCGGCGATGGTGCGCGACGGGATCGTCGTCGTCACCGACGACCGGGTGGTCGCGGCCGGGCGCGCGGGGAGCGTGCAGGTGCCGGCCGGGGCGCGGACGATCGACCTCGGCGATGCGACGCTGATGCCGGGGCTCATCGACGCGCACACCCACGTCGCGGGGCGCGTGCTCGGCGACCCGCGGGGCGATGATGCGATGGCGCGCGATCACCCGTCGTACGGCGCGATCCTCGGCGTCGGTCATCTCGAGCAGACGCTGCTGGCGGGCTTCACGACGATTCGCAACGTGGGCGCGGGGACGTTCGACGACATCGCGCTGCGGCAGGCGATCGCGGAGGGGAAGATCCCCGGGCCGCGCATGCAGAACGCCGGGCATTCCCTCGGGATCACGGGCGGGCACTGCGATGAGAACGGCTATCGGCCCGGGTTGTTCGATTCGGATCCGCGGGCCGGGATCGCCGACGGTCCGGATGCCGTGCGCGCGGCCGTCCGCTATCAGATCAAGTACGGCGCCGACGTGATCAAGACGTGCGCGACGGCCGGAGTGCTCTCCGAGGGAACGCTGCCGGTGGGCGTGACGCAGTACACGCTCGAGGAACTGACGGCGATGGTCGAAGAGGCGGCTAAGGCGGGGCGGAAGGTGGCCGCGCACGCGCACGGCACGGACGGGATCAAGGTCGCGACGCGTGCCGGCGTCGCATCGATCGAGCACGGCTCGTTCCTGGATGCGGAGGGGGCGCGGTTGATGGCGCAGCGCGGGACGTACCTCGTGCCGACGCTGATGGCGGGGGAAGCCGTCGAGCGGTTCGCGACCACCGGCGTGCTCGTCGGCAACCGCGCGGAGAAGGCTCTGCAGGCCGCGGCGGCGATGCGGAACGGCATCCGCCTGGCCATCGAGCATCGGGTGCCGATCGCGTTCGGCACGGATGCGGGCGTGATCCCGCACGGCACCAACGCGCGCGAGTTCAGGCTGATGGTGGAGTGGGGCGGGATGCGCCCGGTCGACGCGCTCGTCGCCGCGACGCTAGGCGGCGCGACGCTGCTCGGCTGGGAGGATCGGATCGGGACGCTCACCCGGGGCAAGCTCGCGGACATCATCGCGGTCCCCGGGGATCCGCTCGCGGACATCACGGTGATGGAGCGGGTGCAGTTCGTGATGAAGAATGGCGTGATCTACAAGGAGCCGGGAGCGGGGCGAGCGGTGAGCGTGCGCTGAGGGGAGGGTCCGCCGGATGCGCCTCGGCTGGATGGCCGCCTCGCTGCCGGCGAATCGGGGGCTGGACAGATGAGCTCACTCCACGCCTGGTCTTCCGCCCGCTACACCTTCCCCCTGCCGCCCGGCCATCGCTTTCCGATCGAGAAGTACGCGCTGCTGCGTGAGCGCGTGCTGCGCGAGGGCAGCGTGTCGTCCGAGCGCCTGCACGGGCCGGCGCGGGTTTCGGCGGACGATCTCGCGCTCGTGCACACGCGCGACTACGTGGATCGGTTCACGCACGGCCGCATGCAAGCGGATGAGCTGCGGCGGCTGGGATTCCCGTGGTCGACGGCGCTGGTGGAACGCTCGTATCGCGCGGTGGGCGGGACCTGCGAGGCGACCGAGATGGCTCTCGCGCACGGCATCGCGGCGAATCTCGCCGGCGGCACGCACCACGCCTTCGCCGATCACGGCGAGGGCTTCTGCGTCTTCAACGACGTCGCCGTCGCGATCCGGCGGCTTCAGCGTTCTGGCGCGCTCCGCAGGGCGACGGTGATCGATCTCGACGTGCACCAGGGGAACGGCACGCACGCGATCTTCGCGGACGACGACTCCGTGTTCACGTTCAGCATGCACGGCGCACGCAACTATCCGTTCAACAAGGTGCCGGGTTCGCTCGACATCGAGCTGCCCGACGCGATCGGAGATGAGCGATATCTCGCGCGGCTGCGCGAGGCGCTGCCGCTGGTGGTGCGCGAGTCGCGCCCGGATCTCGTCGTCTACCTCGCGGGTGCGGACCCGCACGAGGGGGACCGGCTGGGCCGCCTGCGGCTGACTTTCGAAGGCCTCGCAGCGCGTGACGTCCTCGTGTTGGAGACGTGCCGGGACGTCGGGCTCCCGGTGGTGGTCACGATCGCGGGCGGCTACGGGCGCGACATCGAGGACACGGTCACGGTGCATTCGCGCACGATCGGAATCGCGGCGACATTCGCGTAGCGGGCGTTCGGCAGCTTGACGTGGGCGCGGGGGCCATCGCGAGCACGTGGTCGGACACCGCTGACGCGCCAGCGCTCCCGCGGCCAGCCCGATCACCGCTGGCGTGAGGCCATCGACCCGCGCCGATGACCGGGCCCTGCGCCCGGCGATCCGCACGGTATATTCCCGGAACCTCCCTGACCCACGCCCGCCTTGGCCACCCTCCTCGACGCTCTCGAAACGCCGGCCCCGCTGGTGGACCTCGACCGGCTCGCGCGCAACCTCGACCGAATGGCCGCCTTCGCGACCATCAACGGGCTTGCGCTGCGCCCGCACATCAAGACCCACAAGTCGACCCGCATTGCCGCCGAGCAGCTCGATCGCGGCGCGGTAGGCGTCACGTGCGCGACGCCTTTCGAGGCCGAGGTGATGAGCGAGGTCTGCGCCGACATTCTCGTAGCGTATCCGCCCGTCGGCGCGCCGCGCGTGCAGCGCCTGCTCGGCATCTCGCCGCAAGTGCGGCTCACCGTGGCGCTGGACTCTGTCACCGCGGTCGAAGATCTCGCGACGGTGGCAAAGCAGTACGACCGCCCCGTCCGGGTGTACGTGGAGCTCGACTTCGGCATGCATCGTGTCGGAGTGCAGTCCATCGAGGAGGCGATCACGCTCGCGCGCCTCGTGCGCCAGTCGGCGCCGCTCGAGTACGCGGGGATCGCGTTCTATCCCGGTCACATTCGGGAGATGGTCGACGAGCAGGGCGCGGCCCTCGTGGCGCTGACGAAGCAGCTCGGGACGGCGCTCGAGGCTATGGATCGGGCGGGCGTGCGACCGCGCGTCGTGAGCGGCGGCTCGACGCCCACGGCGTGGCGCTCACACGAGATCGCTGGACTGACCGAGATTCGACCGGGGACCTACGTCTACAACGACCGGACCACCGCCGAGGTCGGCGCCTGCGAATGGGACGACTGCGCGCTCACGGTGCTCGCGACGATCGTCAGCACCGCGGTTCCGGGCCAGGCCGTGATCGACGCGGGAAGCAAGGCGCTCGGCCGCGAACCGATGCGGGGGAGCAGCGCGGGCGGGTTCGGCAGTCTCGCCGAGCACACGGAGGTCACGGTCAGGACGATGTCGGAAGAACACGGCATCCTCGACCTGTCGACCAGCGACTGGAGGCCCGCCGTCGGTGAACGCGTGCGGGTGATCCCCAATCACGTCTGCATCGTCGTGCACCTGAACGACCTCGTGTATGGCGTCCGCGGCGACGTCGTCGAAACGAGCTGGTCGGTCGCCGCGCGTGGTCGCGGAATGAAACAGGCGACGGCGTGGGCACACGCGTGACGGCGGCTACCAGCCCTCCCGTTCCCGCAGCGCCATGATGTGCGCGACGTGATGCCGCCCATGCCACGCGTACAGCGCGACCGTCTGATCGATCGAGAACTGTCTCCCGTACTCGGGGTGCGTGTAGCGGCGTGAGAAGAGGGCGTCGTCCAGGGACTCCAGCGCGGCAAGCATGCGGACGTGCAGCGCCTCGAGCAGCACCAGCGACATCTCGATCGGCGCCGAGCGCGCCTCCGGCAGCTCGGCCCAGCGCGCCTCGACATACGGCTTGATCGTCGGCTCCTCTTCGGTGAGCGCGAGCTTGATCCGGACGTACGCCTGGAGGTGACTGTCGGGTACGTGATGCACGACCTGTCGCACCGTCCAGCCATCGGGACGATAGGGAGTGTCGAGCTGCGCGTCGCTCAGCCCGCGGACGGCGGACCGGAGGGCCGCGGGGGCGGCAGCGATCTCCGCGATGGAGCGCGCACGCTGATCGGCAGAGACGCGCTCGGGTGGCGTGAAGCGGCCGAGGGGATAGCGCAGGTCCGGACTCGTCGTCGTCGTCATTGGGAATCGATGGGATGAGGTGGATCCGAGATTGCCGAGAAAACTGCAGGCGGGGCGCGCGGCGTGTCCAGCGCAGGAGCGTGAAAACCCGCCATGCATGATGGTGCCCGCCGCGACGTTGAAAAGGCGGCATGCATCGTCGGAGCCTGCCACGCACCTGCCGCGCACCCGCCGCGCACCCGATGAGTGGGCCGGCACGTCCATCGCTGGCCGTTCCCGGCGACTCGATGTAGACTGAAGCTGACTCGCCTTCCCACTCCCAGCGTGCCCGAAACGACACCGACACCAAGCTCCAGCGCACACCCTTCGGACGCCGAGCTCCAGGCGCACCTCGCGAAGCTCGTCGACGACCATTACGAGCTCGATCGGGAACTGGGGCGCGGCGGGATGGGGATCGTGTACCGGGCCAGGGACCGCCGCCTCAAGCGGACGGTGGCGATCAAGCTGCTGCCGCCCGAGCTCGCCTTTCGCGGGGAGATCCGGTCGCGGTTCCTGCGGGAGGCGGAGACGGCTGCGCAGTTGAGTCACCCGAACATCGTGCCGATCTACAC
>CAYLPM010000128.1:0-2022 GCA_964385525.1 uncultured Gemmatimonadaceae bacterium | reverse complement strand
TCGCGAGTCTCCTGCTCGTCAGGGGTTTCGCGCGCGTGCGGGAGGTCGCGGTGCGATCGGCGCTGGGTGCGAGTCGCGCGCGGGTCATGGGTCAACTCCTCGGCGAGAACGCGCTCCTCGCGATCGCGGGAGGCCTGCTCGGCATTGTCGCGGCATCGGCCGCCGTTCAGGGTTTTCTCGCGTTTGCGCCGGCCGAGCTTCCACGCCTCGGCGAGATCGAACTGAACGCGACTGCGCTCGTCGGCGCGCTGAGCATCACGGGCGTTTCAATGCTGATCTTCGGGCTCGCGCCGGCGATCGTCACGTCGCGAACGGACCCTCAGCAGGTGCTGCGTTCGGGTGTACGGCGGAGCGCCAGTCGCCGGTCGAAGGTCGCGAGGGAAGTGATGGTGGCGGCCCAGGTAGCGCTGGCGGTACTCGTCCTCGCCGCGGCCGGCATCCTCACCAGGAGCCTCCTCGAGCTCCAGCGTGCGGAGCTCGCGCTCGAGCCGGAGGGTCTGCTGATCGGGGAGCTGGCCCTCCGCTCCGACGCGTTCGTGGACGCGAGCGCCGTGGTTCCGGTGATCGAGCGCCTGGTATCGACACTCGAGGCGATTCCGGGGGTGCAAGGCGTCTCTCCGACTGTCGCCAGACCCTTTGCCGGCACGGGCGGGTGGGACGGCAGGCCGCAGGCGGAAGGACAGTCGCCCGAGGAGGCGGCGTCCAATCCGATGCTCAACATGGAGGTGGTCGGTCCGAGCTACTTCGCCGCCCTCGGGATCCCGATCCTCCGCGGGCGCGGGTTCAGGGATGCGGACGACGAGAACGCGCAACCCGTGATCGTGATCAGCGAATCGGCGGCCCGCCACTATTGGCCTGACGAGGACCCGATCGGCAAACGGCTGATCGGTCCGGGGCCGCGACGCGGGAATACCGTGATCGGCGTCGTTCCCGAAACCCGTTATCGCGACCTTCGCGAGGCGCGACTCAGTATCTACTTTCCGTTCCATCAGTCGACCTTCCCCTACGCGCCGACGAACCTCGCGATCCGTACGAGCGGCCCGGCGGCCCAGATGGTACCGACGATCCGGCGCGCGATCGAGCAGACGGCTCCGAGCATCGCGTTGGTCAGCGCTGTACCGTTCGAGAGCCTTCTCGAGAAGCCGCTCGCGCAGCCGCGCCTCAACGCTCTGTTGCTGGCCGCGTTTGCCGGTGCCGCCCTCCTGCTCGCGGCCGTCGGGCTGTTCGGCGTCATGGCAGCGACGGTGCGCCAGCGAACGCGCGAGCTCGGCATCCGCATGGCGCTCGGCGCCACTGCACAGGATGTCAGGCGGATGGTTCTGGGTCGCGGGCTCGCGATCGCGGCGGCAGGGCTCGTCGTGGGCATGCTCGGCGCATTGTTGGCGAACCGACTGCTCGTGGCGATGCTCTACGAGGTGAGCCCGACTGACGGTGCCACACTCGCTGTCGTCGGCGCTGTGCTGGTGCTCGTCGCCATCGTCGCCACCGCGATTCCCGCACGCGCGAGCACGCGTGTCGATCCAGTGATCGCGCTGCGCGCCGAGACGTGAGTCATCCCGAGCCGCAGGCGAGGAATCGCTCTGCCTTCACGCAGATCCCTCGTCACTTCGCTCCTCGGGATGACCGGAAGATGGCTGTCATCCCGAGCGAAGCGAGGGATCTCGATTCCCTCGTCCGTCTCGTGCTCTACTCCGCCCGCAACGCCTCCGACGGCGCAATGCTCGCCGCCCGCTGCGCCGGGAGCAGCGAAGCCAGCACGGCCACGACCAGGAACACCGCCGCCCCGGTCGCAAACGTGACCGGATCGAATGCCCGCACCCCGTAGAGCAGCGATGTCATGACCCGCCCGAGCGCCGCGGCCGCGGCGAGTCCGACGACCATGCCGACGACGGTGAGCGCGATTCCCTGGCGCACGACCATCGAGCGCAGCCCGGCCGCGCTGGCGCCGAGCGCCTGGCGAATGCCCATCTCGACGGTGCGCTGGGCCACGGTGTACGAGATGACGCCGTAGATGCCGACCGC
>CAYLPM010000127.1:0-2258 GCA_964385525.1 uncultured Gemmatimonadaceae bacterium | reverse complement strand
CTCGGCTGTAACCCCGAACGGTCGAACGAACCCACGGCCCCACCCGCTCGTACGAGCTCGACGCTGTCGAACGACCACGGCGACGCGGTGCTCGTGGTGGGCAATCTCATCCCCGGCGATGCCGCCTTCAACGGCATCCTGCGCTACGACGCGACGGGGGCGCCGATCGACGCCGAGCGATTCGTTCCGGCGCTGCGCGGTGGGCTCGTGGGGGGCTGTTGCATGACGTTCGGCCCCGACGATCACCTCTACGTCAGCAGTACGGGATCGGGCGACATGCTCCGGTTCAATGGCGTGACCGGCGAGTTCATCGACGTCTTCGTCCCCGCCGGCAGCGGAGGGCTCCAGCGCCCACTCTCGCCGGCGTTCGGCCCTGACGGCAATCTGTACATCGGCGACTTCGGCTCTCACAGCATCCTCCGTTACGACGGGACGACCGGCGCGTTCATCGACGAATTCGTGGCAGCCGGCGCCGGCGGGATGGTGCTGTTCGATCCTCAGCTCTTCGTCTTCGGTCCCGACGGCCACATCTACGCCGCCAGCCACTCGACGCATCGCATCCTGCGCTTCGATGGCGTCACCGGCGAGCTGGATGAGGCGTTCTTCCCAGCCGGCAACGGCGGCGTAGTCGAGCCAGCCGGGGTGACGTTCGGTCCGGACGGTGATCTCTACGTGAGCAGCACGGGTGACGACCGGGTGCTCCGCTACGATGGCCGGACCGGGAGCTTCGTCGGCGAGTTCGTGAGTCGCGGCAGTGGCGGGCTGCACGAACCGGTCGGTCTCATCTTCGGGCCCGACGGACACCTCTACGTCACGAGCCCCGGCACCCGCGAGGCCGCCAGCATCCTCCGATATGACGGCCGCACGGGCGAGTTCCTGGATGTGTTCGTGGCGCCGGGAAGCGGAGGGATCACGGGCCCGCGGATGATCGAGTGGAAGTCGACGGTGACGATCTGCCACCGTCCCCCGGGAAATCCCGCGCGAGCTCGGACACTGACGATCGGCTATCGCCTTGCCGGCGAGCACATCGATCACGGTGATGTCGTCGGGAAGTGCGGGTGAGTAGCACCTCGTTGCGCAGCCGTGCTCGCGTGTTGGCGCGAAGGACTTCGCTACGCGAGCCCGGCTACCGCACACCGCGCGTCAGCGTTCCACCGGTAGCCGACCGCGACTCCTGCTCCCCGGCCACCAGTTCACCGCCGCGCGCCGGATCGCGCGCGCGGCGCGTGGCGGGTTCTGACGCCTGCGCCGCACCGACCTGAGTACGGCCGCCCTGCCACGTCGCCGGCGAGCTGCGGGCCGGCCAGGGCCTCGTGCGGCGGGACCGGGCTTTCTCTTGACAATCGAGAGAAACGACCACACCTTCCTCTCGATTACAGAGTAGAGAGGCGCGATGCCCGAAAAACCCGGCGGGGGTGACCTCCTCAAGGGCACCCTGGACATGCTCGTCCTCAAGGCTCTGCAGCTCGAGCCCATGCACGGCTGGGGGGTCACCGAGCGCATCGAGCAGTGGTCGCACGAGATCCTCCAGGTCCACCAGGGCTCCCTCTATCCCGCCCTCCACCGCCTCATGCGCCGCGGCTGGATCAGCTCCGACTGGCGGATCACCGACAACAACCGGCGCGCCCGCTACTACTCCCTCACCCCCGCCGGTCGCCGGCAGCTCGCCGCCGAGCAGCGCCAGTGGGAGCAGCTCTCCGACGCGGTCAACCTCATCCTCGCCATGGACCGCCCATGAGCATGCTCCGCGAGCTGCTCTCGCGCTTCCGCGGCACCGCGCGCCGCCGCATCATCGACGCGGAGCTCGACGAGGAGATGCGCTTCCACCTCGAGATGCTGACGGCGAAGAACATTGGGCGAGGCATGTCGCCGGGCGACGCGCGCCGCGCGGCACTCCTCGCCTTCGGCGGACGTGAGCGCACGGCCGAGGACGTGCGCGACGAGGCGCGAAGCCGCTGGCTCGAGGTCTTCGGCTCCGATGTCCGCTACGCCATTCGCGCGCTGCGCCGCGCGCCGGGCTTCACGGCCGTAGCGGTGCTCTCGCTGGCCCTCGGCATCGGCGCGAACACCGCCGTTTTCAGTGTCCTGCAGTCGGTGCTCCTCCGCCCGCTGCCGTACGAGGAGCCGCACGAGCTGGTCGGCATCTTCGTGCGCGCCGACCGCGACGGCTCCCTCGGCGGCCTCTCGGTCGCCGACCACGTCGCACTGCGCGACGACGCCCGGAGCTTCGAGGCGTTCGGCGTCTACTCGACCGAATG
>CAYLPM010000126.1:0-3144 GCA_964385525.1 uncultured Gemmatimonadaceae bacterium | reverse complement strand
TCACGACGCTCTCGCCGGAGCGGAGCGCATCGAGGTAGGCCGGCGGATAGAAGTGGTTGTGGACGTCAATCACCCGCATGCGTCACGACCTCCTGCCGGCGCCGCACGCCGGACCACAGCCAGTAGACGGGAAGTCCGGCGAGCACGATCGCGAGTCCGATCATGCTCTCCACCGGATCGGTGATGATCTGGTTGACGACGATCGCCGCGGTCGACGCGACGAAGATCGCCGGCAGCACCGGATGGCCCCATACCCGGTAGCTCGGCGCATACCCCGGCCGGCCTCGCAGCACGAACAGCGCCGCCGCCATGAGCCCGAAGAAGATCCACTCCGTGTAGATCACGCGCGTGAACAACGCGCGATAGCTGCCCGTCGCCACGAGCACGGATGCCCAGATCGCCTGGAGCACGATCGCGTGGTGCGGCGTCCGGAAACGCGGGTGAATGGCGCCAGCCCAGCGGAAGAGCAGCCCGTCGTTCGCCATCGACAAATAGACGCGCGGCCCGGCGAGGATGATCCCCGTGATGGCGCCGAGCGTCGACAGCACGACGACGCCCGACATCACGGTGGCGCCGCCGCTGCCGAGCAACGCATCGGCGAAGTCCGCGGCGACGCGCGAGGAGGAGATGACGGTCGGCAGCGGCAGCACCGCGAGATACGCCGCGTTGACCGCGATGTAGCACGCGGTGACGACGAGCGTGCCGATCACCAGCGCCCTCGGAATCGTCCGTGTCGGATCCACCGTCTCCTCGGCCGCGTACGTAACCATGTGCCAACCGCCGAAGGCGAAGAGCCCGGCGACCATCGCGGTGACGAAGGCGCCGACGGAGGGGATCACGGAGGTCGGCGCGGCACCGGGCGCGGTGCCCGTCGAACCGGTCGCCGGGACCGCGATGCCGCCCGTCGCCGCGAGGATGCCGAGCAGGACGATGCCGACCAGCGCAAGCACCTTCACCACCGTGAGCGCAGTCTGCACCGCGCTCCCCTGCCGCACGCCGATGTAGTTGACCGCCGAGAGCACGAGGATCGCGACGATCGCGGCGACGCGCATCCCGGTGTCGCCGAGCGGAACGAAGTGGGCGAGGTAGCGCGCGAAGACGACGGCGATCGCGGCGATGATCCCCGTGTGCATCACCCAGAACATCGCCCATCCCCAGAGGAAGCCGACGGCGGGCGACCACGATTCCTTGAGGAAGACGTACACGCCGCCCGTGCGCGGGAACGCCGAGGCCAGTTCGGCGGCGACGAGCGCGCCGATGAGAGTGAGCACGCCGGCCGCGGCCCAGACGAGGAGTACGCCGGCGACGGAGGGGACTTCGCCGGAGATGAGCGAGGGCTGGACGAAGATCGACGCGCCGATGATCGTGCCGACGACCATCGCGGTGGCACGGGGGAGGCCGATCGCCCGGTTGAGCATGGGGAAGTATGGGGCGTGCGGCATGGCTTTCGGAAGATCGACCGGACGCTCGACAGCAGCTCACCCATTGCTGGGCAACAGGATCAACGAACACTGCATCGTCCAGTTCGTCGGCCACGCCATCGAAGGCAAGCCGCCGGAACTCTTCCGCGATTGGCGATCTCCCTTCGTGAGACTCAGGTAGTCGGTCGCGATGGTGCGGGGACGCGCGCAGGTGCCGCCGCGTGTGCCGTGAAGTACCGCCGCCGCGCCCACAGCGACACATATACGAGCCCGACCAGCACCGGCACCTCGATCAGCGGCCCCACGACGGCGGCCAGCGCCTCGCCGGATGCGATACCGAACGTCGCCACCGCAACGGCGATCGCCAGTTCGAAGTTGTTTCCGGCCGCTGTGAACGACAACGACGCCGTCGCCTCGTAGCCGAAGCCGAGCCGGCGCGACAGCCAGAACGCGAGCCCGAACATCACGAAGAAGTAGATCGTGAGTGGCATCGCGATCCGCAGCACGTCGAGCGGCAGTTCGAGGATCCGGTTTCCCTGCATGGCGAACATGAGCACGATCGTGTACAGCAGACCGATGAGCGCGGTCGGCCCGAACTTCGGCATGAAGACGTGGTCGTACCACGCCTCGCCCTTCCGCGAGACCAGCACCCGACGCGTGAGATACCCCGCCAGCAGCGGGACGCCGAGGAAGATGCCGACGCTTCTCGCGATCTCGCCCATCGAGACATCGACCGCGGTCGCCTCCGACCCCATCCAGGTCGGCATGACGCTCAGGAAGAAGTAGCCCAGCACCGAGTAGGTGAGGATCTGAAATACCGAGTTCAGCGCCACGAGCACCGCCGCCAGCTCGCTCGACCCGCACGCCAGGGAGTTCCAGATCAGCACCATCGCGATGCAGCGGGCCAGCCCGATGAGAATCAGCCCGTTGCGGTACTCGGGGAGATCCGACAGGAACAGCCACGCGAGCGCGAACATGACGATCGGCCCGAGCACCCAGTTGAACACGAGCGAGGTCCCGAGCAGCTTCGTGTCGCGCGCGTGTCGGCCGATGGTCTCGTACCGAACCTTCGCCAGGACGGGGTACATCATCCAGAGCAACCCGATGGCGATCGGCACCGAGACGTCCGCCACGCGCACGCGATCGAGCAGCGCGCCGAGATCCGGATACACGCGGCCGAGTAGCAGGCCGAGCGCCATGGCCGCGAAGATCCAGAGGGGGAGGAATCGATCGAGTGCCGACAGGCGCGCCAGTACGGGGGCGTCCGCCGAGTCCGCGGTTCCGGTCGCGCTGCTCGGCTGTTGCGGAACAGCGACCAGATCGGGGCCAGGGCCGGCGCTCATGACGTCGCCAGCGCCCCGGCGCGCGTCGAAAGCGTCGCCGGATCCATCGACTCGAGCGGCAGCCCCAGGAGCGCGTCGATCCGACGCTCGAGCTCCGCGTACGTCGTCCGGAACGCTCGTCGCGCCTCGTCGGGCGATGTGGCGTCAGCCGGGTCAGGCAACCCCCAGTGTACCTGCGTGCGCGCGCCGGGAAAGAAGGGACACGCGTCGCGCGCGTTGTCGCAGACCGTGAGCACGAGGTCGAAGCGCTCGCCGTCGAACGCGTCGATGGCCTTCGGCTCGCGCTCCGCCCAGTCGATCCCGTGCTCGCGAAGCACCTCGATCGCGAATGGATTCACACGCGATGCCGGCCGCGAGCCGGCGCTCGCCGCCTGCACGCG
>CAYLPM010000125.1:0-2192 GCA_964385525.1 uncultured Gemmatimonadaceae bacterium | reverse complement strand
GTCGACGCCCGTCCACACGCGCGCGTTGACGATCGCGAGGGAGACGGGTTCGACGGATGAGGAGCTCACGGCGGTGAATGGTACTCGGAGCATCGCACGGGTCGCCAGCACTCGTCACCGGTAATGGTCACCGGCAATGGTCACCGGCAATGGTCACCGGCACGAGTCGTCGGCCAGAGGGGGCCTGGCCGGGTCGCACTTCAGGGAGGTAACCACCACAGGCGCCGGCCCCGCGCCGGCCCCGCGCCGACCCCGCGCCGGCCCCAGGCGACGGACCCAGACAACGGACCCAGGCGCCGAACCTGCAGCGTGACGGTCGCCAGAAGGAACCCGCTGCGGCGCGTTAGCTTACGGCGAGCCGCAGGGGAGCGGCCCTTCCCTGCCCTCAGCGTACACCTCAGTCGTTCACATGGCCACCAGCATCTGGTTCTGGATCGTCTTCACCGCGTTCGTGCTGCTCCTGCTCGTGCTGGATCTCGGCGTCTTTCACCGGAAGGCGCATGCGATTCGGGTCCGCGAGGCGGCCCTGTGGAGCGCGTTCTGGATCGGGCTCGCGCTCCTCTTCAATGCCGGTGTCTGGTACGTCGCGGGAGCCGAGACCGCCCTGCAGTTCCTGGCCGGCTATCTGGTCGAGAAGTCCCTCAGCGTCGACAACATCTTCGTCTTCGTCGTGATCTTCTCGTACTTCCGCGTGCCGGCGGAGTACCAGCACCGGGTGCTCTTCTGGGGGATCCTGGGCGCGCTCGTAATGCGGGGGCTGTTCATCGGCATCGGCGCGGTGATGCTCGCGCGCTTCGACTGGATCATCTACATCTTCGGCGCGATCTTGCTCTACACCGCGTTCAAGCTCGCCACCAACGACGAGCCGCCGATCGATCCCGCGGACAGCCGCGTCGTTCGCTGGACCCGCGCCATTCTGCCGTTCACGGGGCGCCTGCACGGCGCGCGCTTCTTCACGGTCGAGGACGGACGACGCGTGGCGACGCCGCTCTTCCTCGTCCTCGTGCTGGTCGAGTTCTCCGACATCATTTTCGCGGTCGATTCGATTCCCGCGATCTTCGCGATCACGCGCGATCCGTTCGTCGTCTTCACGTCGAACGTGTTCGCGATCCTGGGGCTGCGCGCGCTCTACTTCGTGCTTGCGGGCGTCATCGGGCGCTTCCACCTGCTGCACTACGGCCTGGCGGTGATCCTCGGCTTCATCGGGATCAAGATGCTCCTCTCGGACGTGTACCACGTGCCGATCGGGATCTCGCTCGGTGTGATCGCGGTGACGCTGGCCGTGACGATCGTGCTGTCGCTCAGGTATCCGAAGCGGGACTCGAAGAGTGTCGCCGAGCCCGTGCCCGTGGAGGTCGACTGGGACTCCGGGCGCGAGGACGCGCGTCCGAAGGATCGGCGGGCACGACCCATCCGCGCGCGGCGTCCGTGACCGGGGCGGGTCGACACGAAGAGCGGCGTGCTCACCCGCGCGAGCGCTCCGCGGCGTCACGGATGTCGAGCAGGATCTCGAAGTAGAGTTGCTCGCGCCGATAGGCGAAGTCGAGCGTCTGCATCTGGGCGGCATCGCCGCTGGCCTTGGCGCGCTCGAAGGCCTCACGGTACATCTCGTCGACATTGGCCATGATGCGGTCGCGGGAGCGGGACATGCGGGTCTTCTCGAGAGCTCGGGGGGTGAGGCGAGGCGGCTCGTCGTCCGCCGTCTCGCGCGGATCATCGAAGCCACTCGTCAGGAGCCGCTTCACGGTGCCGACGATGTATCGTCGTGGGTGGAGCGGATTGGCCATCGGATCGAGGGTGGGGTTCGCGCAGGTATCGGTCCGCGGGCAACATAGTGACGGCCAGAGGGTGCGGCAACCGCCGGTCCGTGCTCCAGAGCGAGACCGCACCGCTCTGCCGCCTTCTCGTCGCTCCCGGCTCGCCATGCCGCCGATCCTCGCCGGAGCGCACCTGGCGCGGCCTGCACACTGGTCGCGAGGCGCGCTCCGCCTCTGGTGGGGGCCCCTTGGCGGGGTGTAATTTTCAGTCAAGAAAATCGACTCGGAAGGGGTGTAGCCACGCGGCCGACGGCCGTGCGGCCGGATCGTCAAGACTGCGCGCCTGGCGCGCACGGTTCGGTCGGATCGGGGTATGATCAGGCGAGACCTTCGCACACCAGGAGCGGCATCCGCTCGCGTGCGCGAAAGGCTCGC
>CAYLPM010000124.1:0-5898 GCA_964385525.1 uncultured Gemmatimonadaceae bacterium | reverse complement strand
GCGGCCGAGCAGCAGGTCGTCCAGCGGGTAGGCGCGCCGTGTGTCGCGGCCGTCGTCGTCCTGAAAGAGGCCCTCGTCGAGCCAGCGGCCGAACGCGGCGTGCATGTCGGCCGTCGCCTGCGTGGCGCTCACGCCCTCGGCGAGCCGCGCGACGATGAAGTTGCCGCGGTCTCCCCACGGCAGGTTCGCCGTCCGGTCGATGGCGAGTGGGACGATCAACTCCGTGGGCGTGTCGTGGCGAAAGTCCAGCGGCATGCGGAAGCCCGGTGCCAGCACGCCGACGACCGTGCGCGGGACTCCGGTCACGCGAATAGTCGTGCCCAGCACCGCCGGTGACCCGCCGAACCGGCGCTGCCAGAGGTCGTATCCCAGCAGCACCACGGCATCGCCGCCCGGTGTGACCTCCTCGCTCGTGAAGACACGACCCTGCACCGTGCGCGCACCGAGCAGCTCGAGCGCCTCGGCCGTGGCGGCGGCACCATGCACGCGCTCCGCCTCGCCATCGACCAGACTCGCGGTGATCCTGCTGAAGCCGCCGAGGATCTCGAAGCTCGTCGTCGCGCGCGAATACTCGACGATCTCGCGCAGGCTCACCCACGTCTGCTGATCGCGGTCCGACTCCCAGATCATCACGATCCGGTCGGCCTCGGGGTACGGGAGCGGCTCGAGCAGCACGCCGCGCACGAGGCTGAAGATCGCGGTGTTCGCGCCGATCCCGAGTGCGAGCGTGAGCAGCGCGACCGCGGTGAAGCCGGGCTGGGCCCGCAGGCGCCGCACGCCGAGCCGCAGATCCTGCCCGACGCCGGCGAAGGGACCGGCCCACTCGTCGCGTGATGCCTCGAAGTACCGGTCACGACCTCCGAAGCGCAGACCGGCGGCGCGTTCGGCGGCCGCGCGATCCATCCCGGCGGCGATGTGCTTGGCGACGTCCTGCTCGTGGTGGAACGCGAGCTCCTCGGCGAGCTCGGCATCCGTACGTCCGCGGCGTGCCACGAACCGCAGCCGCGCCCGAAGTCCGTCGAACCAGGACATCCCAGCCTCCTCGCTCGCTCAGGTGAACTGAAGCACCCAGTCGACGGCCGCGACCTGCCGCGCCCAGCTCTCCCGTTCGCGCGCGAGCCGCGCCTCGCCCGAGCGGGTGAGTCGGTAGTATCGCGCGCGGCGGCCGCTCTCCGTCTGGCGCCACGCGGAGACGATCCAGCCTTTCTTCAGGAGCCGCTGGAGCGCGGGGTACAGGGAGCCCTGGTTGACGTCGAACGTCCCGCGCGACATGTGCTGGAGCCGCTGTCCGATGCCCCATCCGTGCTCCTCGCCGACGGAGAGCACCTTGAGCACGATCATCTCGAGTGTGCCGGGGAGCAGCTGGACGCCATCGTGCGCCATTGCGTGCCTCTTCTAGATTGCCTAGAAGACAGTACGGCCGCTCTTCTAGACTGTCAAGAGGACGGCGCTGGCGGCGCCGCGCTCAGAGACGCTCGGCCAGCACCACCTGTTCGGGTGACGCATCGGTGAGGGGCGACCGGTCGAAGTCCCCGAGCACGGTCTGCACGCGGAAGCCGCCGCGCGCGAGCAGGTGGATGAGCTCCGCGCGCAGGTACCAGCGCATGTCGAAGGCCTGCACGTACCGCGTCGGCACCGCGCCGGGACGCTCGGCGAGGTAGTAGATCAGCTCCGCCTCGCTGACCTGCTCCGTCCATCGCACGCGAACGGTCCGGGCCGTGCGACGCAGGGATCGCCCGTCGGCGAGCACGAGCTCCGGGGTATCCTCGCGCTCGGGGCTGCGATCCGCGGTCATCACGGCGAAGCTCGGATTGAAGACATCGAAGATGAAGCGTCCGCCCCGAGGGAGGTGCCGCGCCACGGACGCGAGGCATTGGAGCTGATCGTCGATCGTCACGAGGTGCTGGAGCACGCGAAACGGCGCGATCACCAGTGCGAAGGTCGCACCGAGATCGAAGTCGCGAGCGTCGCCCTCGTACAGCGTCACGCGAGCGCGTGCCTCCTCCGGTTCGTCGGCCAGCTTCGCTCGGCAGCGGTCGAGCATTCGCGTCGCTCCATCCAACCCGGTCACCGTCGCGCCGGCCCGCGCCATGGACAGGAGCACGCGGCCCGTGCCGCATCCGAGCTCGAGCACCTGCCCCCGCGCTCGTGTCGCTTCGGCCACGTAGAACGGAACATCGTGTCTCGCGGCGTAGGCGGGCATGCTGTCGTACAGCAGCCCGAACTCGGGAATGTTCTGATACGACTGCTCCGGAGGACTGGTCGCCATGAGACGCTCGAAGTCGTGGGAATACGACAGCGTACGCCGCGGGCGGAAAGCGGGTTTCTTTCCTCCGGGCGCAGTCGCGGCACGTCGGCTTGCGCATTGGGCGCCCGGTCGGAGCGCGGAACTCGGCTTCGGCAGCTCGCGGCTTACACGCTGCGAGCCCGCGGGGCACTGACGAGCCGGGATTCGGGACGGCGCAGAGGCCCCGCGGTCTCTTGCTACGCCGCACGCTGCCTGCGCCGATCTCCGCGCTCCTCCCCTCGTCCCGCGTGCCGTGAGAGTCAGCCCGAAGAACCAGCTGCGATGGTGACCGAGGCATTTGCATGGCCCTGCGGATCATCTGCGGTTCGCGATCACCGGGCGCCGGTCGAGCGATGCTTGACGGTCCCCGTCGCGAGCGGCAAGCTTGACCAGACGCGTGACGCCCTGCCGCGGCGCCCGTTTCCTGTAATCACTCTCCACCGCTCGACCCGCGATGACCGCCACCGCCGACACCCTGCCCCGTCATGGACAGCTCGCGAACTTCGTGGGCGGCCGGGCCGCCGCGACTACGGGTGAGACCGCCGAGGTGTTCGATCCATCCGACGGGTCCGTCATCGCCCGCGTCCCCCTGTCTGGCGCGCGTGAAGTCGGCGCGGCGGTCGAGGCCGCGGCGCGCGCATTACCGGGATGGACCGCAACGCCGATCAAGGAGCGCGTGCAGGTGCTCTACCGGTATCGCGCGCTGCTCGAGCGGGAGGCGGATACGCTGGCCGGGCTCATCGTGGAGGAGAACGGCAAGCTCTACGGCGAAGCACTGGCGGAGGTACTGAAGTCGATCGAGCAGACCGAGTTCGCGTGCTCGCTGCCGCAGATCGTGCAGGGGAAGGTGCTGGAGGTGAGCCGCGGCGTGGAGTGCCGCGTCGACCGGCACCCCGTCGGCGTGGTGGCGTCGATCACGCCGTTCAACTTTCCGATGATGGTGCCCAACTGGACCATCCCGAACGCGCTGGCGCTCGGGAACTGCATGGTCCTCAAGCCATCGGAGCTCGTGCCGCTGAGCGCGAACCGCATCGCCGAGCTGCTGCGCGAGGCGGGGCTGCCCCCGGGCGTGTTCAACGTGGTACACGGCGGCCAGGCCGCGGTCGCGGCGATCTGCGACCATCCCGGGATCGCGGCGGTGAGCTTCGTCGGCTCGACGCGCGTCGCGAGGATCGTCTACCGCCGCGCCACGGGACAGTGCAAGCGCGCGCTCGCGCTCGGTGGCGCCAAGAATCATCTCATCGTGCTGCCCGATGCCGATCGGGACGCGACGGCGATCAACGTCGTCGCATCGGCAGCCGGATGCGCCGGGCAGCGGTGCATGGCGGCGGCGGTGATGGTCGCCGTGCAGGGCACGGACGCGGTCATCGAACGGCTCGTCGATCACGCGCGCGAGCTCGTGCCGGGCGAGACGCTCGGACCCGTCATCTCACGCGAGGCGAAGGAGCGCATCGAGCGCTGGATCGCGGAGGCGGAGAACGACGGTGCGCGCGTGCTCGTGGACGGCCGCGGCGCGACCGTCGCCGGCCGCGAGGGTGGATATTGGCTCGGGCTCACCGTCCTCGACCACGTGCGGCCGGACTCGCGCATCGCGCAGGAGGAGGTGTTCGGCCCGGTGCTCGCGATCATCCGCGCGGACGATCTCGATGAGGCGATCGCGATCGAGAACCGGTCGCCGTACGGCAACGCCGCGGCGGTCTACACCGAGACGGGCGGCCTCGCGCGCGAGGTGATGGAGCGGGCGGGCGCCGGGATGATCGGCGTGAACATCGGCGTCCCCGTCCCGCGCGAGCCGTTCTCGTTCGGCGGGTGGAACGCGTCGAAGTTCGGCGCCGGTGACATCACCGGCGAAGGGTCCATCGAATTCTGGACGCAGGCGAAGAAGACGACCGTCAAGTGGAGCGCGCGCAGCACATGATCACGACCATCTCCGCGCCCGATCGGGCGCACACCGGCGATCTGCTCGACCGCCAGCGGGCGGTCCTGTTCCCGTGCGAGGCGCGGCTGTACGACGAGCCGCTCGTGCCCGTGCGCGCGCAGGGCGTGCGCGTCGAGGATGCGGCAGGGCGCGAATACCTCGACCTCTTCGCGGGGATCCTCACGACGTCGGTGGGGCACTGCCACCCCGAGGTCGTCGAGCGCGTCCAGCATCAGGTCGCGACGCTCGGCCACACCTCCACGCTGTATGCGACCGGGAACGAGATCGCGATGGCGGAACGACTCGCGGGGATCGCGCCGTCGGGGCTCGAGCGCACGTTCTTCACCAACAGCGGCACCGAGGCGATCGAGACCGCCGTCATGCTCGCGCGCGTCCACACCGGCCGCTCGGACATCATCGCCCTGCGCTACGCCTACTCGGGGCGCAGCACGCTGGCGACCAATCTCACGGCGCACGGCGGCTGGCGTCCGCTCACGCACTCGGAGAGCGCGGTCAAGCACGTTCTGTCGCCCTATCCCTACCGGTGCCCGTTCCGGCAGCCGTGCGATGATCGCTGCGTGGACGCGTTCGCCGCCGATCTCGAGGAAGCGATCCTCACGACGACGAATGGCCGGCCCGCCGCCTTTCTCGCGGAGACCATCCAGGGCGTCGGGGGCTACATCGTTCCGCCGCCCGGCTACTTCGCTCGGGCCGCGGAGATCGTGCGCCGGTACGGCGGCCTCGTGATCATCGACGAGGTGCAGACGGGCTTCGGCCGCACGGGTGGCCACTGGTTCGGCATCCAGCACTGGGGCGTCGAGCCGGACATCATGGTGATGGCGAAGGGGATCGCCAACGGCTTCCCCGTCGGCGCGACGATGGCCCGTGCGGACATCGCGGCCTCGTGGACGGCGAAGACGATCTCGACGTTCGGCGGAAATCCCGTGAGCATGGCGGCGGCGCTGGCGACGCACGACGTGATGGTGCGCGAGGACGTCCGCACCCGCGCGGCGGATCGCGGCGCGCAGCTGCGCGCGGGGCTCGAGTCAATTCAGCAGCGACACGAATGGATCGGCGATGTCCGCGGGATGGGTCTGATGCAGGCGCTGGAGCTGGTGGACGACCGCACGACGAAGTCGCCGAGCCCGCGTCGTGCGAAGATGCTGCTCGAGGCAACGAAAGCCGAGGGCGTCCTCGTCGGCATCGGCGGACTGCACGGTCACGTCATCAGACTCGGACCATCGCTGCTCATCACGCCGGACGAGATCGACGAGGGGTTGGAGAAGCTGGGCAACGCCTGCCGCAGTGTCGGCTGACGTCGTCGCGGCGGCGCCGGTGCCCTGAGAGCATCGGCATGGCCACCGGAAGACGGATTCGAGTCGAAGGTCGCGCGGAGACCGACCGATCTCAGGGATTCGTGCGCAGCTCTCCACCCGCCGCCGAATCGCGCAGCCGACCCAGCGTCACGCCACTCGGCGCAGGTCCGAGCATCTCGGCAAAGCCACCGTGTCGCCCGGCGATACGGTTGAGTCTGGCAAGGGTCCACGAGAGCTGATACGCCCGCAGGGCGAGCGTCGCGCGCACGATGGCGAATCCATGTCCGCGCCGCGCACCGTCGTCGACGGTGAATCCCGCCGCACGCACGGCGCGCAGCGTCGCATCCGGATCTTCCGGGTGGAGCGCGAGCACGAAT
>CAYLPM010000123.1:0-1805 GCA_964385525.1 uncultured Gemmatimonadaceae bacterium | reverse complement strand
TCGAGCGCGGCGCACGCCGCCGTGGAGCCCACGGGCACCGCGACGATGATCTTCGAAGGGCCCAGCTCGCGCAGCGCGGCCACGGCAGCTGCCATGGTGGCGCCAGTCGCGAGGCCGTCGTCGACCACGATCACGGTGCGTCCGTGCAACTCCGGATACGGCCGGTTCCCTCGATACAGCAACTCGCGGCGCTCGAGCTCGCGCTGCTCGGCTCGCGCGACGCGGTCAACCACGGCGGAAGGAATGCCGAGCTGATCGACGATATCCCGCTCGAGCACGGTGATCCCGCCCGACGCGATCGCACCCATCGCGAGCTCGTCGTGCCCCGGCACTCCCAGCTTCCGAACGACGAACGTCTCGAGGGGCACGCGCAGCGCGCGAGCCACCTCGAACGCCACCGTAACACCACCCCGAGGCAGGCCGATGATGAGGACGTCCGGGCGACCGGCATTGCCGCGCAGTCTTTCGGACAACCGACGCCCCGCGTCGTGTCGATCACTGAATCGCGTGTTCACGGTGGCTTCTCCGGTCAGAGACCGATCAGGATCTCGTCCCACTCTCCCGCATGCGTCACCACGCCGTCCTTGGCCGCCGCGCCGATCTCGGCCTGACTGGTGGTGGGTTCCCACTCGAGCTCGTCGACGACGTCGCGGTGGATCTGGCTGTCGGTCTTCATTGCAGCCTTCTCCCATCGCTCCCGATGGGAGCAACTGTTGGCGGCGCCATCGTGAGTGAGGCGTTCGCGACCTCATGATGCGCCGCCGCGCCCCTCGACTCAGTAGGGAAAGTCTGGAACGTCTGTGCGTGATTCGCCGACCCGATGGCACTCTCGGGCACGCTCGTGCGAGGTCGGGAGGCGAGCCGAGCCGAGGCCGCGCAGAAGCGATTCGCCCTCGGCTTCCTGTGTCCGCGCTCCTCCGGCAGCCGCTCGTCCGTACGATTGAGGGCGAGCAGCTGGAGGAACACAGGGAACGGCGCGATGATCGCCGCCAGCTCGCGTGCGAGCGGAGCTACGGCAGGTTCCAGAAGGAGTGGGGAGGATTTGGCCCGTCGCCCTGGCCCCGCCACCGCCCGCCCAGTAACCTATCGCTGGGAGCAGGTGGGGAAGACTCGATCGGCCGACGACGAGGAGACAGCAGTGGCTGAGGAATCTGGTCTGCCGACCAACACGTCCGAGTTCCTCGCGGTGGCGTTGCACACGCCCGCCGACGCACGGGTGCGCGGGCTCGAGGCGACTGTTCGGCGGCGCGACGCGGTGCTCGCGGCCGTCTACCACGCGGCCGCGCACTTCCTCGGTCCGGCCGACTGGGACCGGGACATCCGCGACGTCCTCGGCCGGCTCGGGAGCGCCGCAGAGGTGAGTCGCGTCTACCTGTTCGAGGAGTACCACGACGACGACCGCGGGGCGCTGCGTTCGCGGATGTGCCACGAGTGGGTGGCGCCCGGCGTGACTCCGCTCGCCGATCGCCCGCTGATCGGTGACATGGAGCTGGCGGCGGTCGGACTCGCGCGCTGGGAGATGCTCGGGCGGAGCGACGTGATTCACGGCCCGATCGCATCGCTGCCACCTGGCGAACGGCAGTACTTCGCCGCGCTCGGCATCGGGTCCATCGCGGTGATGCCCGTCTACGCGGGCGACAGCCGGTGGGGCTTTGCCGGCTTTACCCACGACTCGATCGACCGGGAATGGTCGCGAGCCGTCCTCGCGGCGCTGCAGGCGGCCGCCGCGACGCTCGGCGCGGCCATCTACCGGAAGCATACCGAGGAACAGCTGCGACAGAGCGAGGAGCGCTACCGTCGGCTGA
>CAYLPM010000122.1:0-2059 GCA_964385525.1 uncultured Gemmatimonadaceae bacterium | reverse complement strand
GTACGAGCGGCTCGACGACTACCAGGTGCTCGAGGCCACCGCCGAAGCGCTCGCCAGCGAGCAGGTCGTCGGCTGGTTCCAGGGACGCATGGAGTTCGGCCCGCGCGCGCTGGGCAGCCGGAGCATTCTGGGCGACCCGCGGTCACCGAGGATGCAGTCGGTGATGAACCTGAAGATCAAGTTCCGCGAGTCGTTCCGGCCGTTCGCGCCCGTCGTGCTGGCGGAGCACGCGAGCGAGTACTTCGAGCTCGACGTCGACTCGCCCTACATGCTCCTCGTCGCGCCCGTGCGCGAGGAACTGCGCACGGAGCTGACCGCCGAGCATCGCACGCTGTGGGGGATCGATCTCCTGAACGTCCCGCGCTCGACGATCCCGGCGGTCACGCACGTCGACTACTCCGCGCGCGTGCAGACCGTGGACGAGCGCAACGGCTTGTATTACCACCTCCTTCGCCACTTCCACGAGAGGACCGGCTGCGCGGTGCTCGTCAATACGAGCTTCAACGTGCGCGGCGAGCCGATCGTGTGCCGGCCGGAGGAAGCGTACACCTGTCTCATGCGGACGGAGATGGATCTGCTCGTCATGGGGAGCTTCCTGGTGCGGCGGACGGCGCAGCCGCAATGGGAAGACAAAGTGGATTGGAAGAAGGAGTTCGTCCTCGACTAGCAGGGTTCCGGGGCAATTCCCGGTCGCCAGTCCCCGAACCTTCGATCAGCATGAACGCCAGCCCGACCGATCAGCCAGACTGATAGAGTGCTTCACCTTCTCCAATCTCTCTCCACCGGCGACACCACGATCGTCGACACCCCGGTCCCCCAGGCGACCGGGCCCACGATCGTCGTCGCCAGCCGCGCCACCGTCGTCTCGGCCGGCACGGAGCGGATGCTCGTCGACTTCGGTCGCGCGAATCTCCTCGAGAAGGCCCGCAAGCAGCCCGAGAAGGTCCGGCAGGTCATCGACAAGGTCCGCACTGACGGACTCGCGCCCACCCTCGGCGCCGTCCGCGCCAAGCTCGACGCTCCGATCCCCCTCGGCTACTGCCAGGCAGGCATCGTCGTCGACGTCGGGCCCCGCGCCCCCGGCTTCTCGCCCGGCGACCGCGTCGTCACCAACGGCCCGCACGCAGAGTACGTGCGCGTCGCGCACACGCTCGCCGCGAAGATTCCGGATGGCGTCTCCTTCGACGCCGCCGCGTTCACGCCGCTCGCCGCGATCGGACTCCAGGGACTCCGCCTCGCCAATCCCACGCTCGGCGAGACGATCGTCGTCTACGGACTCGGCCTGATCGGACTCCTCACCGTACAGCTCGCACGCGCGTCCGGCTGCCGGGTCATCGGCATCGATCGCGATGCCGTCCGGCTGGCGCTCGCCGAGCGGGAGGGCGCCGAGGTTGTGTTCGCTGGCGATGACGTCGATGTCGCCCAGTCGGTGCTCGACCGCACCGGCGGCGCCGGCGCGGATGCGGTGCTCCTCACCCTCGCCACCGACAGCGACGACCCAGTGCACGCCGCCGCGACGATGTCGCGCAAGCGCGGCCGCATCGTCCTCGTCGGCGTCACCGGCCTCGATCTGCGGCGCGATGACTTCTACCGGAAGGAGCTCTCCTTCCAGGTCTCGTGCAGCTACGGCGCGGGGCGCTACGACCCGCAGCACGAGGAGAAGGGTATCGACTATCCCGCCGCATACGTGCGCTGGACGGAAGGGCGCAACTTCGCCGCCGTGCTCCAGCTCATGGCCGACGGCCGGCTCGATCCGCTGCCGCTCGTCACGCACCGCTTCCCGATCGCTGATGCAGCGCGGGCCTACGACATCGTCGCCGGCTCGGAGCCGAGCCTCGGCATCGTGCTTACGTACGCGGCGCCCGAAGCGCCCGGCGCCGCGGCGCGCACGATCACGCTGCGCGATCGCCCCCGGGCCGTCGGCCGCGGCATCGTCGGCGCGATCGGCGCGGGGAATTTCGCGTCACGCATGCTCCTCCCGGCGCTCACGAAGGCCGGTGCGTCGCTCGAGATCCTCGCCTCCAGCGGCGGCGTCTCAGCGGCAGTGGTGGGCAGGCGC
>CAYLPM010000121.1:0-1733 GCA_964385525.1 uncultured Gemmatimonadaceae bacterium | reverse complement strand
GGTGTGTCCGACGATCAGGAGGTCGGTATCGGGATACTGGTCCAGGCTCGCTGCCAGGTTGCGCAGGTTGGTCCCCGCCTCCGATCGGACCCGATCGGAATCGAAATCGAAGAGCAGGCCGCTCTCGAACGTCACGGCGATTCCTTCGCCGATGCGCACGACCGTGGCGCCGGGGACGTTCTGCTCCAACTCGCGGGCCTGCCGATCCATCTGGGCGCCGATGATCCCTCCCGCGACTCCACCGACCGCGGCTCCAATGATCACCCCGCGCGTGGTCGAGCCAGTCTGCTTGCCGATCACCCCACCTACGACCGCTCCGGTCCCGGCGCCGATCACCGCTCCGCGTTCGGCTCTCGACATCCCGGCGCAGGCCGCGCCCGTGACTCCGGCCGCCGTGACGAGGATGGCGGCCGCGCTTCGCGTGACCCGTACGGCGCTGCTGCGAACGACACGCATCTGAGCTCCTTGCTGGCGATCGCGCGCATTCCACCGCAGGGTATGCGCCACGCTGCCTTCGGATCGGGCTCGTTCGGGACCCGGCGAAGGCTCATTGCCGCGATCGCCGAGGAACATATGGATGATCCAGCTGATCTCGAGAACGATCGCCGCGGAGACAACGACGAACAGCTACAGCGAGTGCAGCGGGTCAAGGCGCCTCGTCCCCGGACCGGGCTGCTTCATGGCTGCCGCGACGCGGCCGATCGGAGAATCGCTCACGTGCGAACCCCTCGCGCGGTATCCGTCGCGCCCGTGGGCGCGATCTCGAAGCAGCAGCGAGGACGTTCGCCACGCGCGCAGCATTCCTGCACGGAAGCATCGAGCAGCTCGGTGAGCAGACTCTCCATCGCTCGACACACCTCCGGCCGTCCGTTCACGGCCTCGGCCAGCAGACATCCGTACCCGCGAATCACGAACCCGCCATTCAGCCGCTCGATTTCGTTCAGCGCGCCGAGCTCTTCGAGAAGAGCGGAGGCCGCCTGGACGCGATGCGGCAGGTCGCCTCGGAGGCGCGGCCACTCCGATCCCAGCCGACGTCCGACCGTGCGCATCATCTCGTTCAGCTCGCCCTCGGGCAGCCGTTCCTGAAGCACCCGCACCAGTTGCGCCACGAACGGGACGTATGCCCGCGAGAAGATCGACTCGGCTTCGGGGATGAGCTCGTAGACGACCGCGGGCCGGCTGGCACTCCGCTGCAGGCTTCCCTGCCGGACGAGACTCTCACGTTGAAGTGCCGAGAGATGGCTGCGAACGGCGTTGTGGGTCAGCCCGAGTCGGCCCGCGATCTCGTTGGCTGTGAGGGGAGAGCGGCGCAGCAGGTCGACGATCTGCTCCCGCGTGCCCCTGAGCGAGCTGGGCTTTTGCGGCGGGACAGTCATCGGTCACCTCCGAGAGTGGGCGGCTGTCGATGGCGTGGGAGCAGATATTGCAGAAAGTGAAGGAACCTGTTCACTGCTCCCGACTGATGCAGATGGCGTTCCCTCCCGCCAAATGCGTCGACGCAACGTGCGTCGAAAACGTTGGTCGGCGAGCGCGAAGCACTCTGGCGCGGAGGGATCGTCCATGTGGAAGCAGCAGTACACGCAGCCCGCCGTGGAAGCGCGGAGGCCGAAGCCGAAAGGGCTCCTGTCGCAGGTCGTCCTGGCTGTACCGGTTCTCGTCGGACTCACCATCGCGGTGTCGGTGGCTTCCTGCCTACGCGATCTACCGACGGGTCCGGACCCGCTCGATCCCGT
>CAYLPM010000120.1:0-14435 GCA_964385525.1 uncultured Gemmatimonadaceae bacterium | reverse complement strand
GGCTCGCGCGCACTCTTCGTAGTCGAGCGCAAGAAACTTGCGTAGGCAGTCGTCGAGCCCACGAAGAGAGCAGAGTGTCCGAGCTAGAGACCCGAGTAGCCGGAGCTCTCCTGGCCGGTGCCGCCGATCTGCGAGCCCGGTGGAGTGCCCGCGCGCCGATCGTCGCGGCCGTTGCTTCCACCTCGTCGTCTCGATCCTACACGTCGATCGGCGCCGAGGTCGAGGAGATCGTGCAGGCTGTGGCCGTGTCGATTCGAGGCTCGGGACTCGTCTCCGCTCGACTGGCGTCCGCCGGCTGGCATTATGGCGCAGCGCGTTTCGAATCGAGTCGCGCGCTCCATGAGCTCATGCACGAGCTGCAGCTGCTGGAGGCCATGATGCTCCACGTCGCCGAACAGGCGGCCGGTGATGCAGAAGCGACCGGTGCGGCACGAGAGGGCATGGCGCTGGCGCGCTGCATTCAGCGCGCCACGTCCCTGGTTTCGATCACCGCAGTGCGAGGCTTCACGCATGCGCTGATGGAGCGACAACGGACGCGCCTCCGCACGATTCGACATGATCTGCGCAACCCGCTCGGCACGATTCGAAACGCGATCGCGTTGCTCGAGGACGACTCGATGCCTTCACATCGACGCGACCCCACCCGCTACCGGGCGATCATCGCGCGCAACGCGGCGCAGGCCGATGGGCTCGTGACTCGGGAGCTCGCGGATGGAGCGCTGCTCGATGGTGCCTTTGCGCAGCGGGATGTCGCGGTCGCCGACGTGGCCCTCGCCGTTCGGCGTGCCCTCCGCGAGGAGGCTGACGCAGCGCATACCGAGGTGGTGGTCGCGGACGGATTGCCGGTCGTGCACACCGATCCGGCGTCGCTCGAGCTCGTGCTCCTTGCTGCTCTCGCGGGCGTGCTCGAGGCCGCCTCCATCGATCCGGGGGTTCCGGATCGGGCCGGAGCCGCGAATCGGATCGCCGTCGAGCCCGATGTGCTTTGCGAGCGGTCCGTTCGAATCCGCATCACGGGGGTGTCCAACCGGGTTTTGGACGCTGCGGGGGTGATTCTGGCGCGGGATCTCGCCCACTGCGCGGGTGGCGAGCTCTCGATGACGGAGGGGCTGGTCATCGAGCTCCCGGCGTCACCCGGACAATCGGGCGACGATCTCTGACGCACGCGCGAGGGCCTGCACCTCGAGGCCGGTCGCCTCGATGGCTTCGCGGCCTCCCTCCTCTCGATCCACCAGCGCGAGCACTCCGGTAACGGTGCCGCCGACGCTGCGTACCGCCTCGCTGGCGCGCAACGCCGAAGTGCCGGTCGTGATCACGTCCTCGATGATCGCGACGCGGTCGCCAGGCTCGAACGGTCCTTCGATCTGTCGTCCGGTGCCGTGTGCTTTCGGTTCCTTGCGGACGGTGAATGCGCGCAGCGGAGCATCGGTCGACGCGCTCGCATAGCTGATCGCGTAGGCGATGGGATCGGCGCCGACCGTCAGCCCTCCTACGGCTTGCACCTTCCAGCCGGTGTCCCGAAGTCGGGCCAGAGCAAGGGGGCCGATCAGCGCCAGGCCCTCGGGGCTCATCGTCGTGAGCCGCGCATCGATGTATAGTGGAGAGCGCCTGCCGGACGTCAGCACGAAGTCGCCACGGCGTGCCGAGCGTGTCGCCAGCAGATGGAGCAGACGGTCGAGATCGTTCATGACGGGAGGTTATCGGACGCTGCCGGGGGCGTCAATGCGACCCGGGCATCGATGCGCGTCGTTCGTCGTTCTCCTTCACCCGCCTCTGTGTGCCTGCCTTCTCCCTGCCCTCATCCCTGCACCGACCGAACATCAGGCTGACATCGGTCGTGCTCGGCGCCGTGGTCGTGGTTCTGGTGGGGGGCCTGCTCGTCGCCGATCGACTCTTCTCGCAATCGGACCGCACGCGTGCGTCGCTCGACGCGGTGCGTGCAGCCGCATCGATCGAGCGCCTCGTAGCCGGTCGGCTTCAGGCGCTTCAGGCCTTCGATGCTCTGCGGATCGCTCCGACCGGAGAACAGATTGCGGTCCGGTTCGTTCCGCTCGCTCGCGCGCTGCGGCGGTCGCTGGAGGGATACCGCCGGGTGTTCGTGACGGATTCGAGCGGTGTCGTCATCGCCGAGGTGACACTGGTCGATTCTGTCGGGTCGCCGCCGGTGGACCTCGATGCGCTGGAACTGCGTCGCATTGCCGAAACGACGGCGCGCGCGGGAACTCCGGGCCAGCCTCGGGTCACCGACGCCGGGCAACTGGTGCTGGGCGAGACGGGACTGACGATCCTCCAGCCACTCATCGTCGACGGTCGATTCGCGGGGTTGGTTGGAGGAACGATTCCGTCCAGCGCGGTGATCGAAAGCATCGTGCCGCGTCGCGATGATCTTCATGGCCGTCTGATGGTCGTCGCGGATTCCGACACCGTTGCCATGCGCGATGCGCTGCCGGAGGGTGCAAAGGAGGTCGTGGAATCGGCCGAGGTGCAACTGCCCGGCGGAGCGCAGTGGCGGGTCGATGTGGTCCTTGGCGCGACCCGCGAGCCGATGCGTGCGCTGTTGTGGTCGATCGGGCTGGCGATGCTGGCCCTGGTGACGGTCGCGCTGCTCCGCGAGCGCCGACAGACGATCCGGATCGCCGAGCGATCAGCGGAACTGGAGCGGCTCTCCGGCGAGCTGCTGCGCGCCAACCGCGCGAAGAGCGAGTTCCTCGCCAACATGTCTCACGAGCTTCGCACGCCATTGAACGCCATCGTCGGTTTCGTGGATCTGCTGTGCGATGGAGTCTATGGGGAGCTCGCCCCTCGCCAGGTCGCACCGGTCCAGCGGATCGCCGCGTCGGCGAATCATCTCCGGCATCTCGTGGATCAGGTGCTGGATCTCGGCAAGATCGCCGCCGGTCGACTCGAGGTGCACGTCGAGCCAGTCGATCTGCGTCCGTTCGTGCTGGATGTCGTCAGCGAGATCGAGCCCCTCCTTCAGGAGAAGGGGCTCAACATGTCGATTGCGATCGGCGCGACGCTTCCCCGCGTGCGGACCGACCCCACGCACCTTCGACAGATTCTCGTGAATCTGCTCGGCAACGCCGTGAAGTACACGCACAGCGGAGGCATCGCGGTGCGCAGTCGGCTGATTGGCGTCCCAGGGCGAACTTCGGGTTCGACACCCCGGCTTTCTCCGGCGGGTGCGTCGAGGGCGGTGGACGCCACGATGGTGGGTGGCACTCGACCGCCGGTCGCGGGCAAGCCCTACATAGTGCTGCAGATCGCGGATTCGGGAATCGGAATCGCGCCGGGGGATCAGGAGCGAATCTTCGACGAGTTCGAGCAGGTGAACGCGGGTCCACGGGGAGATTCGATGTATCGCGGCACCGGGCTCGGGCTTGCGATCTCGCGACGCCTGGCGCGTCTGCTGGGCGGTGATCTCACCGTCGAGAGTGACCCGGGCAAGGGTTCGACTTTTTTGGTCTGGCTGTCGCTCCATCCCGCAGACATCGCGGCCGCGACGCCAGCTTCGCTGATGACGCCGGCTGCGGGAGGATCGCCCGTCTCATCGAACGACGGATCCCGGTAGCAGGGGGGGCTCGGAGGCTTCTTGTCCCAGGGATCGCCTCCCAGGGGATCGCCTCCGGCGATGCGTTGCGGCGTCGAGCGGCGGCGAACCCGTGTGCCCCGGGCGTCAGTCTCGCTGAAAGAGCGATCGAACGCGCGACAGCAGCCCACTCGGTTTGTCGGTGTCGTCCGTCACGTTCTCGACGAGAACGGTCCGAAGCTCGCGAGCGAAGGAGAGGACCTCGGGATACCGCCGGTCCGGCTCCTTGGCGAGCGCGCGCATGATGACCGCTTCGACGGCGTTGCCGAAAGTGAGGCCGGCGCGCGCCCGATTGAGCGGGATGGCCGGTTGCGACAGCAGTTGTGAGAACATCTCGCGGGACGTACGTGCCGTGAACGGCAGACACCCGGTCAGCAGGAAGTACGCAATCGTGGCGAGGCTGTACTGGTCCGCCGCGGTCGTCACGACTGCCCCGGAAAGGGCCTCGGGGGCGACGTAGCTCAGCGTGCCGACGAAGAATCCGGCGCGCGTGAGGCGCTCATCCGCCGCGATGTCGGTATCCATGGCGATCCCGAAGTCGAGCAGCTTGACCAGCCGCAGCGCGGGATCGTACATGACGTTCTCGGGCTTCAGGTCGCGGTGCACGATGCCGACCGCGTGTGCCGCGTGAACGGCGTCCGCGATCTGTATCACGATCTCCGCCACCTCCTCCCGCGGAAGAGGACCCTGTCGCTTGGCGTAACGCTCGAGGAGCTCGCCCGTCGCCCATTCGATGGCGAGGAAGTGCATCCCGGCCTCGCCCTCGCCGATCTCGATCGTCCGCACCACGTTCGGGTGTTCGACTCGCGCTCCGTAGCTGGCTTCGCGAAGAAAGCGCGCGATTGCGGTTCGATCCTGTCGCAGCTTCTCTCGAAGCACCTTCACGGCGACGGTCCCGTGCTGGGCGTGCTCGGCTCTGAACACCACCGAGGTGCCCCCCTCACCGACGAGGGTGCTGAGTGCGTATCCGGCGACCGTGCGACCGATGAGGCTCTCTCTTGGCACGCGGCGAACCTAACGGTGCTTCGTGACAGTGGCAAGCGAGCGAGGAGCGATGTACTCTTCGGGGCAGTATCCCGATTGCGCACTCCCTGCCCGGTACCTCCCCATGAGTGTTCGTCCTCTCCGGCGAGCAGCAGCCGTCGTGCTGGCCTCGCTGCTCGTGTTCGGCTGCGCCGGCCGTCCGCGGGCAGAGACGAGCGAGCCGGAGTCCCTGCCGGAGCGGCGGCAGGGTGAGCTGGCGCTCGGTACCGACGCGGCGGCGTTCTACCGGGGGGCCGGGCTGCTCGCCGGCGCCGGACCTGTGGCATTCGTCGGCACTGTGCACTTCCTGTCGACCGGGACGCCGGACACGACGATGATGCTGGTCGCCGTCTCGATACCGAACCGAGCCCTGACTTTCATCCGGGAGAACGATCGATACCGTGCGGGCTACGAGATTCGTGCGACGCTCCGCCGCGCCGGTGTGCAGCTCGATGAGGTGAGCGCACGCGAGCAGGTCCGCGTAGGCTCCTTTCCTGAGACGGAGCGGGCCGATGAGAGCGTGATCTTCCAGGAATTCATCCCGATCACGCCAGGCTTCTACGAGTTGCAACTGGTGGTGCGGGATCTGGAGAGTGCACGTGTGTCGACGGCGACAGCCGACCTCGCGGTTCCGCGCTATCTGGACGGCCACATCTCTTCCCCGATGCCGGTGCACGACGCCGAGCCACGGCTGCACGCGGACTCCATTCCGCGGTTGATCGCGAGTCCGCGTGCGACGGGCGTCTTCGGCCGTGACAGCACGATCACGGTGTATCTGGAAGCCTACGGCGGTGAAAGCACCGTACCGGTTCAGATCGTCGTGCGTGGCGATCAGGGAACGACCCTCTATCGCGATTCGGTTCAGCTGTCTCCCTCGGGTGACCTCTTCTCGGGGACCATCGGCGTGCCGGTGGCCCGCCTTGGGATCGGCGCGTCGCACCTGTCAGTGACGCGCACCGATACTCGCGACTCCTCGGTCACTCCGGTCATCGTGGGCTTCGACGAGAACCTGCCGCTGCTCACGTTGGATCAGATGGTCGACTATCTCCAGTATTTCAGCTCTTACGCGCGGCTGCGCTCGCTCCGTGGCGCCGACCCGGAGGGGCGCGCCAGGATCTGGGGAGAGTTCCTCCGCGACACGGATCCGGATCCCAGTACGCCGGAGAACGAGGCGCTCAGGAGCTACTTCCAGCGCATCGCGTACGCGAACATCCGGTTTCGCGAGGACGAAGCAGTCGGGTGGCGATCCGATCGCGGGATGGTGTACGTCGCCTTCGGCGAACCCGACCAGATCTTCGAGCAGACGCGCAGCGAGTTCGGGACACGCGGCCGGCGCCAGATCTGGGATTATCGGCAGCACCGGCTGCAGCTCGTCTTCATCGACGACTCGGGATTCGGCCGCTGGCGCCTGACGACGGGCAGTGAGGTCGAATTTCGATCGGCGCTCGCGCGCACGCGTTCGGGCTGAGCCGCGGGTCGTCACGCTGTTCAGACGGATGTTCACGAGCGCACGTTCACGCTCGCCCCTCTCGCAGGCTCGACGTGTCGGCTGTGTAGTGTATTGACGGGACACGAGTTGCGGTCCAGCCTACAGCCTCGATCTCCCGACGCGAGCGACATCCAGTCATCGCTGATACGGGCCGGCCACCTCGAACCGTCGCCGACAGCATCGCGACGTCTGCCCCCGTTCGCGGACCGACAGCTTTCGGTATCCTGTTGTGGCACTTTGCGTTGCCTTGACAAAATCGCGACTCGCTCCTATATAGGGCGCGCAAATCCTGGATGGACTTGCCCCGCACGCCCCAGTGCAGGTTCCGAAATACCTCGCAGGAGGCAGCTCGCATGGCCAGAGGCAAAGTGAAGTGGTTCAATGATGCCAAAGGTTATGGCTTCATCGAACAGGATGGCGGTGAGGATGTCTTCGTCCACTTCTCGGCAATCCAGATGGATGGCTTCAAGACACTCACCGAGGGACAGGAAGTCGAGTTCGAGATCCGCACCGGGGACAAGGGGCTGCACGCCGCGAACGTGACGCGCGTCTGACTCACGCTCGGCGCTTCCGAAGTCTCGCCGCCTGCCAGCCATGGCAGGCGGTCGCGTTTTGGGCGTCGGTCGTTGCAGATTGCTCGCATGCTGCCACCACCGTCCCCACGTCTCTTCCTCGTCGACGGCTACGCGCTGATCTATCGCGCGTTCTTCGCGCTCATCTCCCGGCCGCTCACGACCAGTCGTGGCGAGAACACCTCCGCTGCCTGGGGGGTCGTCAATTTCCTCCAGCGCCTCCGGGCGACACACGCGCCGGAGTTCCTCGGCTGGGTGCACGACTCCGGGCTCTCGTTCCGCCACGAGACCTATCCCGCATACAAGGCGACGCGCGAAAAGCTCGGCGACGAACTGCAAGCCGACTTCGATCGAGGCATGGAGCGAATTGCGGAGCTGCTCTCGGCGTACCGGATCCCGGTGCTCGCCGTGGATGGCTATGAAGCCGACGACGTCATTGGAACGCTCGCGCGGCACGGTGCCAAGGCGGGCCTCAATGTCGTCATCGTGTCCGGCGACAAGGATTTTCAGCAGCTCGTTCGTCCACACGTCTGGCTGCTCAATCCCGGTCGCGGTGGCCCGGCCAGCGTCGAAGAACAGTGGGTCGGTGTCGAGAACGGCGCCGAGCGCCTCGGGGTTGCGCCGGAATTCGTGACGGACTACCTGGCGCTAGTGGGCGACTCCTCGGACAATGTGCCGGGTGTACACGGGATCGGAGACAAGACCGCGCGCGAGCTCGTGGCGACATACGGCTCGATCGAGAACATCCTGGCGCACGCGGAGGAAATCCCGAAGAAGCGACCCCGCGAGGCGTTGCTGGCTCATCCGGATCGTGCGCGGCTGTCCAAGGAATTAGTCACCATTCGTGACAATCTCCCCATCGCCCTCGATCTCGACGCCCTCGCGGTTCGAGAGCCGGATCGCGGCCGACTGAAGGATCTGTTCGTGGAGCTCGAGTTCCATCAACTCGCGCGCGACGTCGCCGTCGGTGCCGCCGTCGTCGAGTCCGAGCATCGTGAACCAGAGCAGCAGCGCGGACCTGATCGCCGGTACGTGACGGTGGACTCGATCCACGCGATGTCCCGCGTCGTCGGCCACGCGCGCGACGTCGGCCGGATCGCCCTGGACACGGAAACAGTGATCGATGCGCGAAGCCCGGTGAAAGGGGACCCGCTGCGTTCCCGACTGGTGGCCATCTCGATCGCGACCGCGGACGGCGAGGCGTACTACTTTCCCCTGACGCACCGTGCGCGAGCGAGCGCGCAAGGCGATCTCCTGCTCGATGCGCCGGGTGACCGGTCCCCCACCGGTGCGCCCGCCGACCGTGGCGTCGTCCGAGGGGGCGATGCATCGTCGCCTGATGTGGATCCGGCAGATGGCACGGAAGGCGTGACGACGACGAAGCGCCGGAGCGCGCGAAAGAAGACCGTCGCATCCGAATCGCTCAGCATCGCGGCACGGACGCTCGCTGCGGGTCCGGTGTCAGTGCGCAACCTGCCGCCGCTGGACACACCCGAGATGGCGCCGCTCCGGGAGCTCCTCGAGGACCCGAACGTTCGCAAGACGGTGCAGAACGCGAAGTACGATGTCCTGGCGCTGCGTCGCTCCGGCGTGCGACTCGGCGGACTCGAGTTCGATCCGATGCTCGCGAGCTACGTGCTGGACCCAGGACGTCGCTCGCACGGGCTCGACGTCCTCGCCCTCGAGTTCCTCGATCACACGATGACCTCGTACGAGGAGCTGTGCGGCAAGGGAAAAGCGGCGATCCCGTTCGACGAATGCCCGATCGATGCTGCCCGGGACTACTCGTGCGAAGATTCGGACACGACCCTTCGTCTGCGGCACGTCTTTGAGCCGTTGCTGGAGGCGCATCACCTCACGCCCTTGTTCCGCGACGTCGAGGTGCCGCTCGTGAACGTCCTCGCCGAGGTGGAGTGGGTCGGCGTCTCGATCGATCTGCCGTGGTTCGCGTCGTTGAAGGAGCGGTTCCAGCGTGAGCGCGAGGCCGTCGAACAGGAGATCTACAAGGCGGCTGGCCAGGAGTTCAACATCAACTCCAACCCCCAGTTGCGCGAGATCCTGTTCGACAAGCTGGAACTGCCCGTGATCAAGCGGACGGCCACCGGCGCCTCGACCGATGCCAGCGTTCTTCAGGAGCTGGCGGAGGCCGGGCATCAGCTGCCGATCCTGCTCATGGAGTATCGGGAGCTCGCGAAGCTCGAGAGCACCTATCTCGACACGCTCCCCGCGCTGGTGCATCCGGAGACCGGACGCCTGCACACGTCGTTCAATCAGACCGTCGCGTCGACGGGCCGTCTGTCATCCAGCGAACCGAACCTGCAGAACATCCCGATCCGGCGGCAGCTCGGCCGGGACATTCGCAAGGGGTTCATCCCACGTCGCGGGTGGCGTCTGATCGCCGCGGACTACTCGCAGATCGAGCTGCGCCTCCTGGCTCACCTCTCGCACGATCCCGCATTCGTCGCGGCCTTTCAGGCCGGTGGGGACATTCACCGGCAGACGGCATCGATCATCTTCGATTTGCCCATCGCCGACGTGACGAGCGAGATGCGCGCGCGCGCGAAGACGATCAACTTCGCGACGATCTACGGCCAGGGTGCGCACGCCCTCTCGCGGCAGCTGCAGATCGCGCATGCGGAAGCGCGCGTGTTCATCGAGCGATACTTCGAGCGATTCCGCGGAGTTCGCGAGTACCTCGACTCGACGGTGGAATTCGCGCGCGCGCATGGGTACGTGCAGACCATCTTCGGTCGGCGCCGCTACATCCCCGAGCTTCGCGACCGCAACTTCAACATCCGCGCGTTCGGCGAGCGGACCGCCGCCAACTCGCCGATCCAGGGCTCGGCCGCGGATCTGATCAAGATCGCCATGATCCGCATCGACGCCGCGCTCCGTTCGCAGCAGATGCGCAGCGCCATGCTCCTTCAGGTGCACGACGAGCTGCTGTTCGAGAGCCCGACCGAAGAGGTCGATGCGCTCACGGCGCTGGTGCGCCGCGAGATGGAGGGCGCCGCGAACCTGTCCGTTCCGCTCGTAGTCGACATCGGAATCGGCTCCAACTGGCTGGACACGAAGCAGTCCTGACATCCGGAGTCGCTGGAAACGAGCTGTCTCGTCAACGGGCTGCCCGAAACCAGGCTGACTCGGCCGTCGGTCTCCACCAGACCGGGTATTGGCCCTCGTCTCTCTCTGGCATCGGGCTCCGCCTGCTCTGGCAAGGGACCGCACCCAGTGGTCCCAGCTGGTCTTGCAGAGTGCGGCAGTCGTCGCGATTGACCCCGCCGATCTGGCATCGCCTGCCTGGTGGATGTTCACCTAATCGCTTGTGTCACATTGTGTTACCCCTACGGCTTACTCCGGCACCGGCATTGCTTTCCTTATCGGTGGCTTCACCTCTCTTCAGGACCGGCATCGTTGATGGTTCCGCCTGTTGCCTTAGACCAGGACATACAATGTTCCACCTCCCACCTTCCACCCATCGAGCGCGCGGGCCGCGGCGCCGAGGTTTCACGCTGATCGAGTTGCTGATCGTCGTCGTGGTCCTCGGCATTCTCGCGGCGATCGCGATCCCGAAGTTTCAGAATACGAAGGGCAAGGCGCACGCTGGGGCGATCAAGAGTGACCTCAAGAACCTGGCGACCGCACAGGAAGCGTACTTCTACGAGAACGGCATCTACACGGATCAACTCGACGACCTGAATCTCGATTCGTCGAGCGGAGTCGTGTTGACGATCGAGGAAGCGACGGCGGGGGGTTGGTCGGCGCTCGCGACGCACCCGGCGGCGTTCCCGCTGGAGTGCGCGATCTACCTGGGGAATGCCGCGATGCTCGATCCGGCGACCGTGGAGGGCCTGATCGGCTGCCGTTGATCGACGACTGGCCTGTCGGCGCTGGCCAGCGAGGGGCAAGCCCTCCCGCTGGTGACGGAGCCTCGAGGCATTCTGATCGAGCGATGTGAAGGTTCGGAGATGGTTCGTCATCGGTGACCCGCCGTGGGAGGTGCGGTGGGAAGTCGAGGGCGGACCATCGCCGCATCGAGGTGCGCCGGCGCTGATCGTGGCCGAACGGGGTACGCCGGCACCGGTGCGGTGTCCACCACCGCTCGCCGCTCCCGAAATTCGCGTTCGCTCGCCGCTCCCGAAGTTCGCGTTCGCCGGATACTCTTCGGCATGCCCGACACCGCACTGCCGCAGGCCCGACGCGAGCACTCGGCGTCCGTTCCAGAGTTCCTCGAGTTCGCCCGGCGCCGCGATGGGATGATTCATGCCATGGACGGCGGGTTGTGGCTGCACCGGCACGTCTGGAACGGTCATCCGATGGCGCACCTCGTTTCGACCGATCGCGGACGGCTCCTCGATTACGGCCGGGCGGTGGGGTTGCCACCGGAGCGGCTCCAGCACAAGCCGCTCAAGGACCCACGAACCGGCGAACGGCGCGAGGCCTGGCACTGGGATCTCGTGGGACGTAATCTCCCGGCTCGCACGACCGGCCACGCTCTCGAAACTTGATCGCGCCGCTGCCGCCCATCGTCTCAGCGGGCATTCGCTCGCGAGTGGTGATCACGCTGCCAACGCCGTCGCCTCCGCTGGCACGCTCTCGTGCTGATCACGCCGCCGCCGCCGTCTCCGCTTCCGCCTCCCGCGCGACGCGCTGGCCCTCATCCACCTTCACGAACGCGAGCAGCACGGCGCCGACGGCGAAGAAGAGGATCACGGAGAGGATGGCGTTGCGGGCCGACCCGCTGATGCCGATGGTCGCGGCGAAGATCAGCGGGCCGAAAACACCGGCGAACTTCTCGAACACGCTGAAGAAGCCGAAGAATTCGCCGGACTTGTGGCGCGGAATCATGCTCGCGAAGAGCGACCGACTGAGAGCCTGCGTGCCACCCTGCACGGCGCCGACGAGGAGCGCGAGCAGGTAGAAGTGCGCGGCCGAGGTCATGAAGTAGCCGAGAATGCTGATCCCGGTGTAAACGACCAGTCCTAGAAAGATCGAGCGCTTGGCGCCGATTACGCCGGCGAGCATTCCGAAGAGGAACGAGAACGGAATGCCGATGAACTGGACGATCATGATCGCGGCGATCAGATCGGTCTCGCCGATCCCGATCGAATCGCCATAGATGGCCGCCATCTTGATGATCGTCTGGATGCCATCGTTGTAGATCAGGAACGCCAGCAGCATGAGGAACGCCTGCTTGTAGCCGCGCAGCTCGCGAAGCGTTTCGCCAAGGCGAACGAACGCGCTCTTGATCGCGCTGCCGGTCGTCCGCTCGTCGGCTTCGAGAAGGCGCGGGGGCTCGGACACGCGACGGAAGAGCGGGATGGAGAACACGATCCACCAGATCGCGACGGACAGAAATGCCACGCGTGACGGCAGTGACTCCTGCGATGGCGTGAGGTCCTCGCCGGTCGGGAATCCGAACAGCGCAGGACGCATGATCCACGCGAGGTTGAGCGCGAGCAGCAGCCCCCCGCCCAGGTACCCTATCGCGTATCCGGCAGTCGAGACGCGATCCATCTCCGTCTTGCCGGCAATGTGAGGGAGCAACGCCTCGTAGAACACGAAACTTCCGGTCGCCCCGATGATCGCAATCACGAAGAGCGTCGCCGCGAGCCCGACATCGCCTTGCCGGATGAAGAACATCGAGGCCACCGCGGACACCCCGATGCCCATCGAGATGCCGAGAAATCGCTTCTTGGAGGCCGAGTAGTCGGACAGGGCGCCCAGGATCGGGGCGAGCACCGCGACAACGGCCATCGCCAAGCTGTTGGCGATGGCCAGGTCCTGGGTGGCCTCCTCGGCGGTTCCCGGACTCACGAATCGTGAGAAGAAGATGGGAAAGATGGTGGTCATGACCACGACCACCATCGCGGAGTTGGCCCAGTCATACATCGCCCAGGCCCGCAGCTCCGGCCTGTGAAGGCCGAGTCGCTCGAGCAGTCGGGTCGGTCCGGGCGAGACAGAGGAGGTGGTCATGGGCGCACGAATGAGAGAAATGGTGCCGGTGATCGCTAAGCTGCCCTGCTGGCTGACGCAAGCCAATACGTCGCATGACGTAGGTTCTGAGCCGGTCGGCTCGCGCCGCGAGTTGACGCGAGTCCCGCCTCGTGCAGATTACGGGGTCATGCTTCCGCCGTGCCGGCTGCTCGCGCTCGTGGTCCTCGTTGCCCTGGCGGCAAGCGGGTGCGAACGCGCGCCGCGGGCAGCCAACAGCGACTCGGCCGTCGTGCCCCCGCCGCCTGACACGGGCGACACCACGCCAGTCGATCCGGCACTCAACGGATGGACTCTCGATGCCGGTCCAGCGTTGCTCGTCGCCGGCGAGGCACCGCAATCGGGTTCCGTCGTGTTCCCGGCGGCCAGCGGCGCTCTCTCCGACACTCTCCAATTCGACGCGAGCGTCATTGCCGGCGCGCGAGTCGATCTGTTCTCCCGTGGTGGCCTGGTCGGCCAGGGGACAATCGGAGGCGGCTTCGAGCCGTCGGCGAGAGAATGCGTGGCGTGGCCTCGTGTGCGCGTGATTCCGGACGAGCAGATCCCGCCGAACGCCACGTGGACGATCGCGCTCCTGACCGGCCGCGCGACATCCCTGCCGGGGGACTCGATCGGCGCCATGTCGCGGGCCGATTCCGCGCGCTACACCACGGAGATTTTGCGGATGGCCTCCATGATCGCCAGCGATCCGTCGCACCCCTTTCATGGCCTCCCGTTCTCGGTCCGCACGATCCTCCGATTTCGACCGGAGCCGGGCGCCGAAGCGCTCGTGTCCGATGTCGTCCGCCGTATCAGCACGGAGGCCAATCCACGCGAGGAGCACACACTGATCGTGGCCGAGCGGGATACGTTGGCGTCGGCGCGATTCCAGCTCGTGTACAGCGAGCGCGCTGCCGGCGCGGAGGAGACGGTCGTGGCGAGCGACGCGCTCGCAATGCTGCACGTCGGCCCCGCGCAGCGCCCGACGGTGGTGCTCCGTCGAGATGATGGCTCGGGCACCGTCTACGCGCTCCTCGAGCGCACGGGTCGCGCTCAATGGCGGGTGCGCTGGACCAGTGCCTACGTCGGGTGTTGAGGCACCACGCCGATCGCGCTGGTTCGGTGCCGACGTCACGTGCCGGGCTCATCTGCCTGTCGCGCTACTCGAGCCTCCGGCGTCAGACAGCCTCATCGCTGCGACCAAGTGCCGCCGGCGCCGCGGCACGTCCGGCCAGACCGCCGAGCGCGAGCAGCGTGAGCACGTAGGGGAGCGCCAGGAACCACTGGTACGGGATGCCCCATCCCATGGCCTGAAACAGATACTGCACCGCGCTTGCGCCACCAAACACGAGCGCCGCCAGACCCGCGCCAAGAGGATGCCACCGGCCAAGCGCAACGATGGCGATCGCGATGAACCCACGTCCCGCCGACATCCCCTCGGCGAACGTCCCGGTCTGCGCGAGCACGAGCGTTCCACCGCCGAGACCTCCCAACACGCCGCTCGCCAGGATCGCGGCGAATCGTACCCGGCTCGGCGAGATGCCGGCGGCGAGTGCGGCGGCCGGGTTCTCGCCGACGGCGCGCAGGGCGAGTCCTCCATGCGTGCGGTACAGCCACCACCAGACGCACGGGATGAGCGCGTAGATGAGGTAGGCAGGCAGTGGCTGCGCGAACAGGGCGCGTCCGATCACGGGAAGGTCCGCGAGCAGCGGGATTTCCAGGGCGCGCATCGTCGGTGCGAGCAGCGCACCGCCCGCCTCCGCGTACCGGGCGCGGTGGAGCAGACCGG
>CAYLPM010000119.1:0-4498 GCA_964385525.1 uncultured Gemmatimonadaceae bacterium | reverse complement strand
GCAGCAGGCGATGACGACCGCCGACGCTGCGTTGCGCACGGGACAGTACGAGGAGGCCATCCGGCTCTACCGCGGCGCCGCATCCGCCGAGCCGGTGTCGCCCCGCGCGGTTCGAGGACTCGCGCGTGCACTCTCCACGGTCGGCCGCTACGACGATGCCGAACAGGCGGTGCGACAGGCGATGGCCGCGTCCACCGCCTCGGCCGAGCTCGCGAACACGCTCGGCGAACTGCTCGTGCAACGCGGCCGCCTCGCCGCTGCCGACAGCGCCTTCGCGCGTGCGGTCGCGGGACGGGCGTCCGACAGTCTCACAGCGCGCCTCAATCTCGCCGTCCTCAGGTTCGAGCGCGGCGAGCGCGATGCGGCGATGCGCGACTTCGATCATTTCATCGACGTGTACAATCGCGGCCAGCGATTGACGGCCAGCGAGTTGATGGCGGTTGCCGCGGCGTGCCGGTATCTCGGGCTCGAGCGCCACGAGATGTTCCAGGACGCGCTGAAAGCGTACGACCGCGCCATTGCCGCCGTGCCGGAGGCGCTCGAGCCGCGTGTGCGGGTGGGTGAGCTGTTCCTCGAGAAGTACAACGGTCGCGATGCGCGGGCGAGCTTCGCCGAGGTGCTCGAGGTGAACCCGACGCACCCCGACGCGCTGGTCGGGATGGCGCGCGTGCTCCAGTTCGAGGGAGAGCCTGGGGCCGCCGAGCAGGCACGCCAGGCACTCGAGGTGAATCCCAACCACGTCGCCGCGCACGTGATGCTGGCCTCGATCGCGGCGGGGAACGACGCCACCGACGACGCCACCCGTTCCGCGCGCGCGGCGCTCGAGGTGAATCCCGCTTCGGTCGAGGCGCTCGCGGTGCTCGGCGCGACGCGCTACCTCGCTGGCGACCGCTCCGGATTCGAGGACGCGCGCCGGCGGGCGCTGGCGATCCAGCCCCGCTCCGCCGAATTCCACGCCCACCTCGCCGAGATGGTAGCGCGGAGCCGGCTCTACCGGGAGGCGATGGAGTTCGCGCGCGAGGGCGTCGCGCTCGACTCGTTGTCGTGGAGCGCGCTGTCGGTCCTGGGCATGAACCAGCTCCGGCTGGGCGAGATAGACGCCGGCCGGGCGAGTCTCACACGCGCGTTCGAACGCGACCCCTACGACGTCTGGGTGAAGAACACGCTCGATCTGCTGGACACGTTCGAAGGGTACGACGAGGTGCGAACGCCGCGGTTTCTCTTCATGGCCGAAGAGAAAGAGTCGGAGCTGATGGGGATCTACGCGGGCGAGCTGGCCGAGGAGGCGTTCACGAAGCTCCAGGAGCGTTACGACTATCGGCCAAGTGGACCGATTCGCGTCGAGCTCTATCGCAGTCACGCGGACTTCTCGGTGCGCACGGTGGGATTGACGGGCCTCGGTGCGCTCGGCGTCGCGTTCGGCGACGTGCTGGCGCTCGACTCGCCGTCCGCGCGCGAGCTCGGGCGCTTCAACTGGGGCTCGGTGCTCTGGCACGAGCTCGCGCACACGTTCACGCTCGGCGCCACGGCGAACCGGGTTCCTCGCTGGTTCTCGGAGGGGCTGTCGGTGCTCGAGGAGCGGCGCGCGCGGACGGGGTGGGGCGATGACGTGACGCCGTCGTTCCTGATCGCCTATCGCGATGGGATGCTGCCGCCGGTGAGCGAGTTGAACGAGGCATTCACGCGGCCGCGGTACCCCGAGCAGATCGGCCACGCGTATTTCATGGCATCGCTCGTATGCGCGATGATCGAGGAGCAGGGCGGCATCCAGGCGATCCGCGACATGCTGGCCGGCTACCGGGAGGGACAGGGGTCGCCCGAGGTGTTCCGTCGTGTGCTGCGTGCCGAACCGGACGCGTTCGATGAGCGGTTCGATGCGTGGCTGCGTGAACGGTACGAAGGTCCGATGCGCGCGCTCGGTGCGGGAGCGCCGGCGGGGATCGCCTCGCGGCTCGGCATCGGAGGCCGCCGCGGCTCCGCTGGCGGCGACGGCGGGGCCATCGTGGCCCGGGGAGGCGAGTATGCCGACGCGCTCCGCGAAGGTGCGGAGCTGGCCGAGGGGGGGAAGCACGAGGAGGCGATAGCGGCGCTGGAACGCGCCAAGGCGATGTTCCCGCAGTACGCGGGCGAGGACAGCCCGTACTGGATGCTCGCGATGATCCACAGGGAGCGCGGCGACGTACAGCGCGCGGCCGCGGAGCTCTCGGCGCTAACGGCGATCGATGGCGCGAACTACGGCGCGCTGATCGAGCTCGCGGCGCTGCTCGAGCAGCTCGGCGATGCGGCCGGCGCCGCCTCGGCACTCGACCGCGCGCTGTACGTGAATCCGTTCGAGGTCCCGGTGCACGAGCGCCTGGCGGCGCTATACGCTCAGACGGAGAACCGCGCGAAGGTGGTCCGCGAGCGTCGCGCGATTCTGGCGCTCGACCCGGTGGACCGCTCGGGGGCGCTGTATCGGCTCGCGCTCGCCTACTGGGAGGCCGGCGAGCCGGACTCGGCGCGTCGCGAGGTGCTGCGCGCGCTCGAGATCGCACCGAACTTCGGCGACGCGCAGCGCTTGCTGCTCGCCATACGTCGCGGCCGTGCCGACGGCGGGGGAGAGAATCGATGACGAAGAAGCGAATGCTCGTCTGGTTCGCGCTCGCGGTGCTGGTGGCGATCCCGATCGAGGCGCAGCGGCGGCGAGGCGGCTGGGGCGGTGACTTCGAGAGCCGGATCATGCCGAACGCGCCGTACGACGGTCGGTTCACCTTCGCGCGCATCCGGTGGGCGGGCTTCGGCAACATGACGAACGAAGGTCCCGGCTGGATGCACGACTATCCGTGGGCCGAGCAGAATCTGATGCAGATCCTGCGGGAGCTCACGATCATGCAGCCGTACATGGACGGCGGGAACGTGCTCAACCTGGACGACCCCGAGTTGATGAAGTACCCGTGGGCGTACATGTCGGAGCCGGGGCCCTGGGAGCCCTCGGCGACCGAGGTCGAAGGGCTGCGCAACTACCTGCTCAAGGGCGGCATGATCGTCTTCGACGACTTCTCCGGAAACTACGACTGGTACAACCTCGAGACGCAGATGCGGCGCGTGCTTCCGGATGCGGCGTGGCTGCGCATCGAGCCGGGGCACCCGGTGTTCGACACGTTCTTCAAGGTCGAGAACCCGGAGAGCATCTTCCGCGGCTCCGTGATCCTCGGGTTGTTCGAGGACAACGATCCGACCGAGCGGTTGATCGCGATCGCCAACTACAACAACGACCTGGGCGAGAACTGGCAGCACTCGCCGTCGGGCTTCGTGCCGGTCGACCTCTCGAACGAATCGTACAAGCTCGGCGTGAACTACGTGATCTACGGGATGACGCGATAACATGCGCGCCCTCCGCCACCCCTGGCTCGTGCTGATACTGCTCGTCGCGGTGACGCTGCCGCTGGCGGCGCAGCGGTGGCGTCGAGGAGGGCCGGCGGTTCCGCCGACGCTGCCCTACGATGGACACTTCACGATCGTCCGGCTGTGGTATCCGTATCACGGGGGCTGGGCGTACGACTGGCCGGACATGGAGTACAATCTCGGTCAGATCCTGCCCGAGCTGACGTCGCTGCGCCCGAATCCGGCGGGGAGCAACGTCATGCGGATGGATGATCCGGAGCTGTTGAAGTATCCGATCGCCTATCTGTCGGAGCCCGGCTACTGGTATCCGAGCGACTCCGAGGTGCTGGGCCTGCGGCAGTACCTGGCGAAGGGCGGCTTTCTGATCGTGGACGACTTCCACTTTCCCAACGAGTGGGCGGTGTTCCACGAGGCGATCATGCGCGTGCTGCCGGGCGCGCGCATCGACAAGCTCGAGCTCGGCCACCCGGTGTTCGACACGTTCTTCGGCATCGAGTCGCTCGACGTGCCGTACCCGGGGGGACTCGGCCAGCGCGGACTGATGGGCGAGTTCTACGGGATTCACGAGGACAACGATCCGGAGAAGCGCCTCACGGTCGTGATCAACTACAACATGGACATCGGCGACTACATGGAGCACTCGGGGCGCGGTTTCTACGCCGTCGATCCGACGAACGAAGCGTACAAGTTCGGCATCAATTATCTGATCTACGGTCTGACGCGCTGACCGGCACCCGTCACCATCGAGGAGAGAGCCAGTGGGAGTCTCGACAACCGAGCAGGTCGCACTGCAATCCGCGGACGACATCGCGCTCGCCGACAAGCTGCGCGAGGGACGAACCGAGATCCTGGCCGAGCTGCACAAGCTGATCATCGGCCAGGAAGACGTCATCGAACAGGCGCTGATCTCGCTCTTCGCCGGCGGAAACTGCCTCCTCATCGGCGTGCCCGGGCTCGCGAAGACGCTGCTCATCCACACGCTGGCTATATTCGATTCGATTCTCGTAAGCCCTTCGCTTGATTCCGTGCGAATCAAATTCGGAACGTTCAAAGGCAGGTCATCCAATACGATGTACGATTCTGGCTGAAACTCTTTAATAGCGTCCATGATTTG
>CAYLPM010000118.1:0-7680 GCA_964385525.1 uncultured Gemmatimonadaceae bacterium | reverse complement strand
CGGCCGATCACCCCGGGCACGTCACGATTGCGAAGGATCACGAGCCACCCCTGTGGCACGACATCGACATGGAAGCGACCGAGCCGCACCACGCGCGCGTGGCCCGCGCCGAGCACCGCGCCCGCGACCTCGCGCGTGTCTCCGTTCGCCTGCGCGGCCAGCTCGATGTACTCCGCGTAGTCGCGATTGGCGGGAAGTCCCACGCGCACCACCTGAATACCCCGCGCGGCGGCGAGGTGGAGCGCGCTCACCAGGTTCACCCCCTCGCGGCCCACCACCTGTCCCAGAGCGCCGACGATGGCGCTCGCCGCGAGCGTCGACAGGACGTTCGGCACCGAACCCGCGTAGCGGACCTCGACCCGCTCGAGCGGGCGATCAACGAGCGCTGCCAGGAGCCGCCCGAGCCGCTCCGCGAGCTGCAGCAGCGGGCGCAGCCGGCGCATCTCCTCGCCGGCGATCGCGGGGGCATTCACGGCACGCGAGAGGTCGTCCTCGAGCAGCGCGAGACGCACGGCGTCGGCGATCTCGTGCGCCACGAGCTGCTGCGCCTCGCGCGTCGAGGCGCCCAGGTGCGGCGTCAGAACCACGCTCGGAATGCGGCGCAGCGGATGGTCCGGCGGGAGCGGTTCCGTCTCGAACACATCGAGTGCGGCCCCGCCGAGGTGCCCGTCCTCGAGCCGCCGCACGAGCGCTTCCTCATCGAGCACGCCGCCCCGCGCCGCGTTCACGATGAAGGCACCGCGTTTCATCGTGCCGAGCTGCGCGTCGCCGATCAGCCCCGCGGTCGCGTCGGTCAGCGGCACGTGCAGCGAGAGCACATCGGCGCGCGCGAGCACCGTATCGAGTGGCAGCAGCTCGATCTCGAGCGCCCGCGCCCGCTCCGCGGCGAGGTGCGGATCGTAGGCGAGCACCGTCATCCCGAACGCGCGCGCCCGCCGGGCGACCTCGCCGCCGATGCGTCCCGCGCCCACGAGGCCGAGCGTCTTTCCGTGCAGCTCCACGCCGTCGAGTCGCTTGCGGTCCCATTCGCCGGCCTTCATCGAGCGATCCGCCGCGGGGATGCGGCGCGCCACTGCGAGCATCAGCGCGATCGTCAGTTCGGCCGCGGAGGTCGTGTTCCCGCTGGGCGCGGTCAGGACGGCGATCCCGTGCTCCGTGGCCGCATCGACGTCGATCGTGTCCACGCCGACGCCCGCGCGTCCGATCACGCGGAGCCGGGTCGCTCGTTCGATCACCGGGCGCGTGATGCGGGCCGCGCTGCGCACGAGCACCGCATCCGCATCCGCCAGCGCGTCGCCGAGGGCGGCATCCTGGAGGCCCGTACGCTCGACGACCTCGAACCGCGGATCGTCGGCGAGCGGTGCGAGCCCTTCCCGCGCGATCGCATCCGCGACGACGATCCGGAAGCGGGCGTTCACCGCCACGCCTCGAGGATGCCCGTCAGTTCCGACAGCAGCACGTCGAGCTCGGTAACCGTGTGATCGCCCATGTGTCCGATGCGGATCGTGGCGTCGCGCAGCGAGCCGTATCCCGGCGCGATCGTCCACCCGCGCTCCTCGAGCGCCCGCGCGACGCGCGATCCCTCGTGCCGCTCCGGCAGGCGGATGCACGTCACCGTCGGGGAGCGGAAGCCGTCGGGCGCGAGCACCGAGAGCTCGAGCCCGCGATCGTGCATCTCCTCGACCCAGCTCCACGTCCGTCGCGCCATCGCGTCGTGGCGCGCCCAGCGCTGCTCCACCGTTTCGCTGACCACGCGCGCGAGCTGCGCCTCGAGCGCGTACAGCAGCGAGATCGCCGGCGTGTTCGGCGTCTGGTGCTTCCGCGCGCTCTTCTCGAACTCCACGAAGTCGAAGTAGACGCCGCGATGCGGGTTCTCCTTCGCGCGCTGGAGGATGCGCTCGTTCGCGACCGCGAACGCGAGGCCCGGCGGCAGCGCGAGCGCCTTCTGCGAGCCCGTGAGCACCACGTCCAGCGCCCACAGGTCGGTGGCCAGACGCGTGCCGCCGACCCCCGTGACGCTGTCCACCAGCAGCGCGACGTCGCCGGCGGCATGCGCGACGCGCGCGAGCTCCTCGATCGGGTTGAGGACGCCGGTCGATGTCTCGGAGTGCACGACCGTCACCGCGTCGAACCTGCCGTCGCGAAGAGCACGCTCTAGCTGGTCGGGCGTGTTCGGTTCCCCCATTGGCACCTCGAGCTTCTCGGCGGCGTGGCCGCACGCGCGCGCGATCTGGAAGAAACGCTCGCTGAAGGCGCCGTTCACGAGGGAGAGCACGCGCGAGCGCACGCCGTTGCGAATCGCTCCTTCCATCATCCCGGTCGCCGACGACGTGGCGATGTAGACCGGGCGCGCGGTGCCGAACATCGCCTGCAGCGGCGGCTGGACGCGCGAGAGCAACGCCTCCATCGCCGGCCCCCGGTGTCCGATCATGGGTTGGAGCTGCGCACCGGCGATCTCGGGACGCACTTCAGTCGGTCCGGGAAGAAAGAACCGGCCGAACGGCTGCAGGTCATGCATACTCCGACGGGCGCTCCAGTGCGAGGGCGAGAATCGGCGCGAGCGATCGCTCACGGATGACGGTGTCGGCCGCCGTGACGACCGCGGGACGCTCGACGACGCCGGCGAACGCCACGAACATCTCGAGCTCGCGGGCGGCTGCGAGGTCCGTCGCGCCATCACCGACCAGCATCGCCGGCCGGGGGAGCGACGAGCCCCAGGCGCGCACGATCTCCGCCTTGCCCTCCGAGCGCGTGAGCGGCGAGGTGTCGTCGAAGCCCGCGTATGCGCCGTGCTCGTCGAACCAGATGTCGACCGCGGTGACATCACCAGCCTCCAGCCCGAGCGCGCGCGCGACCGCGACCACGGGCGGACGAAGCCCGCCCGAGAGAATGCGGACCTCCACACCCGCGCGGCGCAGCCCGGACACCGTTTCGCGCGCGCCCGGCACCAGCATCTCGACGTAACGCTCGCCGAGGGCGTCGACCGTGGCGCGCGAAGGACGCACGATCGCCAGACGCCGACCGTACACCTGCTCGAGCGGGATCTCCCCGCGCATCGCGGCGTCGGTCATCTGCTCGATCGCCTCGCGATGCGCACCGGAGATCTCCTCGATCCCCTCGATCGCGGAGAGCGTGGAGTCGCAGTCGAAGATGACGCTCGCGAAGGCCGGCACGGGAAGGCGTGCGGCTCAATCGCGCCGCGACGCGGCCGGCCGTCGTGTCATTGCCCGCGATTCGCCTGCGCCAGCCGATCGAGCCGGGCCTGGATCTCGCGCTCCGGGATCCACAGCCCACGCACCATCACGCCGGAGCGCCGAGCGACGTTGCCGATGTCGGCGAGCGGATCGGCATCGAGCAGGATGAGGTCGGCGCGCCGTCCCTGCTGCACCGTGCCGAACTCGTTCGGCGTGCCGAGGTGCTCGGCGATCGCGCGCGTCCCGCTGGCGAGAATCTGGTAGGGCGTCAGCCCCGCCGCCGCCATCGTCCGCATCTCGCGTTGAATCGAGAACCCGGGGACGCTGAAGAGCTGCGGCGCGTCCGTCCCGAGCAGGATCGGGACCCCCGAATCGCTCATGGCCTTCAGCAGGCGGTTGCGGATCGTGATGATCTCCCGATTCGCGTCCGCACCGGCGTTGCGGCTCGTCGCGCTCGCGCGCTGGAACCAGCTCGCGACCGTCTGCCGCGGCATGTAGCGGAGCTCGGCGCGCTGCGCAAGCTCGGCCGAGTCTCCACCGACGAGCAGGACTTCCCACAGCGGCATCGTTGGCACGACGGCGACTCCGCCGCGTCTTGCCTCACCGGCCGCGGCCGCGATGCGGCGGCCGAGCTCCGCCGGCGGCGGCACAGCGCCGCCGTCACCGAGCACGAGGTCCTCGACGAAGTTGTCGAGGTGATCGACGGTCGCTTGTCCGGCGGTCATCGCGCGGCGCACGCCGACGGCGTTCGGCACGTGGCCGCCGAAGGTCATCCCGTGCTGCCTGGCGGCCGCGACCACCGCATCGTACGCCGGTGCCGAGAGTCCCTCCTGAATCTTCAGCAGGTCGAACCCGGCCTGTTTCTGCTGCGCCACGACGCGCTCGGCATCGGCGGGCGTCGGCACGCTGTTGCCCGAGAGCTGCGGGCCCGCGAGGTAGAGCGTGGGACCGAGGAGCGTGCCGCGCTGAATGGCGCGCCGCATTTCGAGCTGGTTCGGATTCCCCTGCATCCCGCGGACGAACGTGATCCCGTTGGAGAGGTACAGGAAGAGCGTCGCCTCGGCGCTCGCGCCGAGCTGGCCGGGCAGGTGGCCGTGCATCTCGGCGAGACCCGGAATCAGGTACTTGCCTCGTGCGTCGACGCGCAACGCGTTCGCCGGCAGGGTGACGCCGGCCGACGGACCGATCTGCGCGATGCGCCCGTCGCGCACGACGACGGTCTGATCCTGCAGCACGTGCTCGCGATCCATCGGGATCACGGTCGCGTTCACGAAGGCGACGACGGGTGTGGCCGCCGGTGGCGTGCCGACCGACGGCTGCTGCGCCGCGTGGGCCGCGGGTGCGAGGAGCGCCGCGGCGATGACATGACCGACGCAGAGCGACCGCAGGGGGGGATGGGCTGGAATCGTCACCGGGATCTCCTTGTGTCCGTTGGCTCCGGGCGAACGATGTCCCGAAGGGGCGCGTGCGCGCAATGTCGCCGGGACGAAGGGAGTGCGACGGGGGACGCGCACCCCTGGCGACATCTACCGCGCCGCCCGCATCTCGCCCGTCACGAGCGGCGCGGTCGGACGCGAGGGGCGCAGAACGATCCACGAGAACCACGCCAGCGAACCGATCCAGACGCCGTAGAGCACCAGGCGCACCGGGTGCATCGCGACCGAGCCGATGACGTCGGTCGGCGCGCCCACGAGGTGCTGGAGCACGCGCCGGCTCAGATCCTCGACCGCGAACCACCCCCAGAGGACGACCGCCCAGATCATGCCGAGTCGCTTCCAGAGCGGCATCGAGAGTTCGGCCGGGAGGCGCCGGACGTTCATGTACCCGATCACCAGCGTGAAGATGTACATGCTCGTTATGGTGAACGGACCGGCGATGAGCACGAGGAAGTTCGGCTGGAGCCCCTCGACCGCCGTGCCGCCGAGCCAGGAAGCCAGCACGATCGCCATCGAGGCGAGCACGAGCGCCGTCAGGAAGAAGAGAAACGTGCGCTTGAGCGTCCAGAAGGTGGTCCGGCGGCCGAAGCGCTCGTAGAAGATGCTCCCCGAGATGCGCGTCACCGTGTCGATGATGCCGAGCTGCGTCGAGAAGAGCACGAACGCGCCGCCCATCAGGAAGACGACCCTGAGCCAGAGACCGCCGGCCGTCTCGAGCGCATCCGCCTGCAGCTGTACCATGCCGGTGAGATTGCCGGCGAGCTGCGGGTTGCCGACGCCGAGCGTCGCCGACACGAGCATCGTCGTGATCACTACGCTGAGGATGATCAAGAGCACGAACGTCACCAGCAGCTCGTGCTTCGACACCCGCATCCATTCGCGGAAGCGCGCGAGCATCGTCGGCGCGCCCACGGGGTCGAACACGTATCCGGTCTCACTGATGTCCTCGTTCCGTCCGCGGATCCCCGCGATGCGCCCCTGGTAGACGGCCATCCCGAAGCCCTTGTCGCGCAGCCAGAGCGACTGCGCGAGGAGCAGCGTGCCGCCGGACCCGGCGTAGGCCACGGCAATGAGGAGGGTCGGGAACTGGGCCCCGGTGAGGAGCGCCTGCGGGGCGCCGGCCCCGTACGTCGCGCCCTCGAACAGCGCGAGCATGTCCGCCGGCAGGATCCCGACCACGAGCAGCGAAACGGCGAGCAGCGGAAAGAAGCCGAGCACGAGCCCGATCTGGAATCGCTCGAGCGCGTTGTAGACGATCTTCGAGACCGCGAGACCGATCCACGAGATCGCGAGCATCAGCAGCGCGAGCGGCTGCCACGCGAGGCGCGTGCCGGTCACCGTCTCGATGATCATCGCGGTGAACTCGCCCGACTGCGACGCCCACCCCGGCCAGAAGAAGCCCGCCAGGGTGGCGATGAGGAAGAACCAGGGCCAGATCGCCCATCGGTCCAGCCGCGCCATCCCCGCGAACACCGATTCGCCGGTGGCGATCGTCCACCGCTCGATCTCGTGCACGACGACGAACTGCGTGAGCAGGCCGACCCAGAACAGCCACCAGATCGAGTAGCCGTTGACCGTGATCAGGTTGGGCCAGAGGAGAAACTCGCCGGCCCCGAGTCCCATCCCGAGCGCGATGACGGAGGGGCCGATGAGGTGCCGGAGCTTCGGGACTCGCGGGATGACCCCGGCGATCCGGAACGGCGGGCCATGCCCGCGCGCGGGGAACGGCGGTGCATCGGGTGCGGTCGGGAGCGCCGGCTCATCGAGCGGCGTGTACACGCCATCGCGATAGCGGCGCCCCTCCGCATCGGTGCACCGGAGCGAACTGCCGTCCGTCTCGTCCGTCACCGGCGTCGGTCTTCAGGGCGCACGGTGGGGTACTGGATCCCGAGCTGCTCGAGGTAGGTCTTGTAGCGCGTCGGATCGTAGTAGTACTGGCGCATCTCGGGCCGGTACCGCGCCATGATCTCCGCGTTCATCTCGATCGCCGGCCGGTCCTGCGGGCGCACGAGCGGCGTGTACGTGATGTCCTTCGTCTGTACCTCGCGGAAGTACGTCCACGCGCTGTCCACCAGCGCAGGAGTCATCAGGATGTCGAGCATCGTCATCGCCGTCACCTTGGCGCCGGCCGTCGCGCCCTTGTGCGCGATCGGCGTCGCCATCGCGATCGCGCTCGACCAGTGGTGGCCCGCCAGGCCGGGGATGTTCGAGGGAAACCGCAGCGTCACCGTCGGCACGGCCCACGAGACATCGCCGATGTCGTCGGACCCGCCCCCGCGGTTCTGCGACGGCGGCGTGCCGCTGCCGAGCCGGGACAGCGTCGTGTCGAGGCCGCGCGGATTGGACCCCTGCTCGCGCTGCACCGCGCGCGCGAGCGTCTGGTCGGCGTCGCTCCACCCCGGGAGGCCCACGACCTCGATGTTACGGTGCATCGCCTCGGCGATCGGCCGGCTGAAGTGGCGCGGCCACGCCGAGCCGAGCACGCGGGTCGGCTGGAGCTCCGTGCCCGTCATCATCGCCGCGCCGGCCGCGATGCTGTCGGCGATCGCCCACAGCTCCATGATGCCGGGGTACGTGACGTCGCGAAGGTAGTACCAGACCGAGGCCGTCCGCGGCACGACGTTCGGCTGATCGCCGCCATCACGGATGATGTAGTGCGAGCGATGCTGGAGCTCGAGGTGCTCGCGGCGGAAGTTCCAGCCGACGTTCATCAGCTCCACGGCATCGAGCGCGCTGCGCCCACGCCACGGCGAGCCGGCCGAGTGCGCGGTGTTGCCGAGGAAGCTGTACTCGAGGCTCACCAGCCCCGTCCCCGACGCGTCGCCGTAGCTCGTCGAGAGATTGCTGCTGACGTGCGTGAAGATCGAGACGTCGACGTCCTTGAAGTAGCCGTCGCGCACGAAGTACGCCTTGGTCGCGACGAGCTCCTCGGCCACCCCGGGCCAGATCTTGATCGTGCCGGGCATGCGCTCGCGCTCCATCACCTGCTTGACGGCGATGGCGGCGGTGACGATCACCGCCTGGCCCGAGTTGTGCCCCTCGCCGTGCCC
>CAYLPM010000117.1:0-2883 GCA_964385525.1 uncultured Gemmatimonadaceae bacterium | reverse complement strand
TGGACGGCGGCGCACGAGAAGCTGCTGACGTCGCACGTCGGACGCGCGACACCGGACGTCGCGCAGCTCGGCAACACCTGGGTGCCGGAGTTCGCGGCGATCCGCGCGCTCGAGCCGCTCGATGCATGGATCGCGCAGTCGGCGGTGATCGACTCGTCGGGGTTCTTCACCGGCATCTGGAACACCAACATCGTGCACGACACGGTGTACGGTATCCCGTGGTACGTCGATACGCGCGTCCTGTTCTATCGCACGGACCTGCTCGCGCGCGCCGGCTACGACTCGATCCCGACGACCTGGGCGGAGTGGCGGGAGGCGATGCGCGCGGTCAAGCGCGAGCTCGGCCCCGAGCGATATGCGATCTTCCTGCCGACGAACGAGTGGACGCAGCCAGTCGTGTTCGGCCAGCAGGCGGGGTCGCCGATCCTGAAGGAGGATGGACAATGGGCGGCGTTCAGCGACTCCGCCTTTCGCCGCGGGTTCGAGTTCTACGCCGGGATCTTCGAGGAGGAGCTCGCGCCGCGGATCGGCAATACGCAGATGTCGAACGTGTACCAGGAGTTCGCCCGCGGGACGTTTGCGATGTTCATCACAGGCCCGTGGAACATCGGCGAGTTCAAGCGGCGGCTTCCCGCCGAGGTGCAGGATGACTGGGCCACGGCGCCGCTGCCCGGCCCCGAGGGGGCGGCGAGCGGCGTCTCGACCGCCGGTGGCTCCAGCCTGGTGCTGTTCGGCGACTCGGAGCACAAGGCTGAAGCGTGGAAGCTGCTCGAGTTCCTGTCGCGACCGGAGCAGCAGCGCCGGTTCTTTCAGCTCACCGGCAGCCTGCCGGCGCGCGTGGAGGCGTGGCAGGACAGCGCGCTGATCGGCGATCCGTACGCGCGCGCGTTCTGGACGCAGCTCCAGCGGGTGGAGCCGCTACCGAAGGTGCCGGAGATCGAGCTGATCGTGACCAAGGTGCTCGAGCGGGCGGAAACCGTGATTCGCGGCGGCGTGCCGATCGGGGAAGCGCTCGCGAATCTCGACCGCGAAGTCGACGCCATCCTCGCGAAGCGGCGCTGGATGATGGCCCGGACGACGGCGCGGCCCGACGAATGACGCGATCGACGGACCGGAACGAGCACGCGCGGGCGGCGTGGCTCTTTCTCGGACCCGCGCTGTTCCTGATCGGCACCTTCTTCTTTCTGCCCATCGCCGCCGCGCTGGTGCTGAGCTTCACGGACTTCGACATTTACGCGATCGCGAGTTTCGACAACACCCGGTTCGTCGGGCTCGCGAATTATGCCGCGCTGCTGCGGAACCCGGTGTTCTGGCAGGCGGTCAGGAACACCTTCTACTTCGCGCTCGTCGGCGGGCCGTTCACCGTCGCGATCTCCCTCGCGGCGGCGCTGCTCGTCAACGCCAGGCTCGTGCGCTTCAAGTCCTTCTTCCGCACGATCTACTTCATCCCGTTCGTGACGACGCTGGTCGCCGTGGCGATCGTCTGGCGCTACATGTACCACCCGCAGTACGGCCTGCTCAACTACGGCCTCGCTGTGGTCGGGGTCGAGCCGATCGACTGGCTGGGGAGCACGACCTGGGCAATGCCGGCCATCATCCTCATGGCGGCGTGGAAGAACTTCGGGTACAACATGCTGATCTTCATCGCCGGGCTGCAGGCGATCCCGGAGGAGCTGTACGAGGTGGCGCGCCTGGATGGGGCAGGGCCGGTGCGCCAGTTCCGGCACGTGACGGTGCCCATGCTCGCGCCGACGTTCCTGTTCGTGGGCGTGATCACGATGATCGGCTACTTCCAGCTGTTCGCCGAGCCGTACGTGATGACGCAGGGCGGCCCGCTGCGGAGCACGACGAGCCTGGTGCTGCTGATGTACGAGGAGGGGTTCCGGTGGTGGCGCATGGGAGTGGCGGCGGCGATCGCGTTCGTGCTGTTCGTGATCATCCTCGCCTGGTCGCTGATCCAGCTTCGGGTACAGCGGGAGCGCGCATGAGCCAGGTCCACGACGGACGGCAGCACCAGGGTTCCTCGTGCGACGAGCACCTTCGGGATGGCCGCGCCGCTGACGGAGCGCGAACGCCGTGAACCGCCAGCGGCTCGGCGCCGTGGCGCTGTACGCGCTCCTCATCGGCGGCGCGGTGCTGGCCATGCTGCCGATGCTGTGGATGGTCTCGGCCTCGCTCATGCCGACGGGCGAGGCGACGACGTATCCGCCGAAGCTCATCCCGCGCACCGTCACGTTCGAGCACTACCGGGCGCTGTTCACGCGGCTGTCGCTCGGGCGCTACCTCATCAACAGCACGGTGATCGCGGGCACCGTAACGGCGATCTCGATCATCATCAATTCGATGGCGGGGTACGCGTTCGCCAAGCTGCGCTTCCGGTCGCGCGAGCGCGTGTTCCGCGTATTGTCGGCAGGGCTGGTGGTGCCGGTCCAGGTCTCGATGCTGCCGCTCTTCCTGCTGATGCGCGAGCTCGGGCTCATCAATACCTACTGGGGTGTGATCATCCCGTCGATGGCGAGCATCTTCGGGATCTTCCTGGTGCGGCAGTACGCGCTGTCGCTGCCGGACGATCTCCTGGACGCGGCGCGCGTGGACGGGGCGAGCGAATTCAGGATATACCGGACGATCGTGCTGCCGGTGATCACGCCGATCCTGGCGACGCTGGCGATCTGGACGTTTCTGAGCACGTGGAACGACTTCATGTGGCCGCTGATCGTCCTCAGCGACGAGCGGCGCTTCACCCTGCCGGTGGCGCTGGCGAACCTGATGGGGGAGCGCGTGCAGGACACGGAGCTCATGATGGCGGGGTCGGTGTTGACGGTGATGCCCGTGCTGGTAGTGTTCCTGTTCCTGCAGCGGTATTACATGGCGGGAATCATGGTC
>CAYLPM010000116.1:0-11174 GCA_964385525.1 uncultured Gemmatimonadaceae bacterium | reverse complement strand
GGGGGCGGGGGCGGGGGCGGGGGCGGCAACAGGAACAGTGGACGCGGAGGCTCGTCCGGATGAGCGCGCGGCCGCGGCATCGCGAGGACGCCACATGAACGCTCGGTTCATCCTTCTCACGATCGCGACACTCGCGTGCGGACCGCTTGCGCCGCCCGTCACTACGTCGGGTTCGGCCGCGTCGACGTACACCCTCGACGTGATGACCTTCAACCTGCGGTACGCAGACACGATCCCGCCCAACGCGTGGGTCACGCGGCGCGCGCTCGTCCGCGAGGTGATCGCGCGGGCGAACCCCGACCTGATCGGCACGCAGGAAGGGCTCCATCGGCAGGTGAAGGACATCGACGCCGACTTCACCGAGTACGACTGGATCGGTCTCGGCCGCGAGGGCGGGAGCCACGGCGAGTTCATGGCCGTGTTCTACCGCGCGAGCCGCTTCGAGCCGCTGGAGTACGATCACTACTGGCTGTCGGCGACGCCGAGCGAGATCGGCTCGCGCTCGTGGGGGAACTCGATCCCGCGCATGGTGACGTGGATCCGCTTCCGCGATCGACCGACCGACCGGGAGTTCGTGCTCATCAACACGCATCTCGATCATCAATCGCAACCCGCGCGCGAAGCATCGGCCGCCCTGATCGCGGAACACGCGCGACAATGGGGACCGACCGTCCCCGTGATCCTGACCGGCGACTTCAACGCCGCCGCGGGCGACAACCCCGTGCACGCGCTGCTGACCAGCGCGGCGGGCTTCACCGACACGTGGAGCGTCGCCGGCGGACCCGACACCCTCGGGACGTTCCACGGCTACCGTGGAACGGAGGCCGCGCGGGACGTGCGGCGCATCGACTGGATTCTCGTCCGCGGTCCGGTCGCCACGCTCTCGACGTCCATCCTGACGGACCAGCGCGACGGTCGATATCCCAGCGATCACTTCCCGGTCGTCGCCACCGTCCGCCTCGGGACGGGATCGAGCGGCCCGCGATGACCGGCGACGCGCTACGCGTCGGATTGCTCGGGTTCGGGCTCGCGGGTGGGTACTTCCACGCTCCGCTGATCGCCGCGACCGCTGGGTTGCGGCTCGCGATCGTCGTGACCGCGAACCCCGAACGACGTCAACGCGCGGAGCGTGAGCACGCCGGCGTCAGCGTGGTCGATTCCGCCGACGACCTGTGGAAGCGCGCAGACGAGCTCGATCTCGTCGTCATCGCGACGCCGAACGCGAGCCACGCATCCCTCGCGCACGCCGCGATCGAGCGCGGCCTCGCCGTCGTCGTCGACAAGCCCCTCGCCACCTCCGCCGACGCCGCACGATCGCTCGTGGAGGCAGCACGCGCGCGCGGCACCATGCTCACCGTGTTCCAGAATCGCCGCTGGGACGGCGACTTCCTCACCGTCCGGCGGCTGCTCGCCGACGGAGCGCTGGGGCGGGTGCACCGCTTCGAGTCGCGCTTCGAGCGGTGGCGGCCGAGCGCCAAGCCCGGTTGGCGCGAAAGCGGCACGCCGGAGGATGCCGGCGGCATCCTCTTCGACCTTGGGAGCCACCTGATCGATCAGGCGATCGTCCTCTTCGGCCCCGTCTCGGCGGTCTACGCCGAAGTGGATCGCCGCCGGCCGGACGTGCGGGTCGATGACGACGTGTTCGTCGCGCTCGAGCACGAGTCGGGCGTGCACTCACACCTGTGGATGAGCGCGCTCACCGCGCAGCTCGGCCCCCGCTTCCGCATGCTCGGCGATCGCGCCGGCTACGTGAAGGAAGGACTCGACGGGCAGGAGGCGGTGCTGCGCGCCGGCGGGTCGGCGACCGACGCCGGTTTCGGAATCGATCCCCCCGAGCACTGGGGGCTGCTCGGCACGCCCGACCAGTCGGTAGCCGTCCCGACCGAGCGCGGCGCGTGGACTGCGTTCTACGCCGGCGTGGTCGGGGCCCTGCGCGTGAGTGGCGGCGTGCCGGTCGAGCCGTCGGACAGCGTCGCCGTGCTCGACATCATCGAACGGGCGCGGCGTGCGGGGCAGACCCCTCGAGCGGCGGCGAGCATCGGAGACGACTGAACGTCGAAGTGGCCGCGCGAACGCCGATGCCGGCGGGATCCTCCGCGCACGGCGCGCGTTGACGACCCGTCATGCACTCTTCGCCACCCCGACCCCGAACATCTTCCCGCCCACGATCCCCGCGATCTCGCGCCCCGCGCGATGCATCACGCCCGCAATCTCGCCGACGTGGCCGCCGCGCGGGGCGGCCCCGTCGTGGCTTCGGGGCCGCGCGCTGCCGCGAAGCGAGGCCAGAATGCGTGGGCGCAGGCGGAGCGCGATGGGCGACGCGAACTCGATCGCGTTGAAGTGCGGATCGTAGCGCATCCCGATACCCTCGATCAGCGAGGCCGTGCGCGCGAAATACACGAGATTGCTCGGCATCACCACCGGCGCGTCGAACAGCTCGTGCATCACCTCATCGGCCAGGAGCTGCGCCATCCGCTCGCGGGTGACCGTGTGCTGGTTCGCGATCGCGAGCAACTTCGAGATCAGCGCGCGGATCGACTCCGGATCGGCGCCGGGCTCGATCACCCCCAGCGCCTCGAAGCCGCGCACGATCCCCTCGACGTCGCCGCGGATCGACGAGAACACCGTCTCGATCAGTCGCAGCCGGAGGTCGCGTTCGACGCGCACCGCCATCCCGAAGTCCAGCAGAACGAGCCGGCCATCTGGAGCGACGAGCAGGTTGCCGGGGTGCGGATCGGCGTGGAACAGCCCGTCCACCAGCATCATCTGGATGTACATCTCCATCACCGTGCGCACGATCGCCCGTTGCGACACGCGTCCCTCGGCGATCCAGTCGTCGATCGCGTCGATGCGGCGCCCCTCCGCGAACTCGAGCAGCAGCACGCGATGCCGCGCCATTCCGGGGATCACCCTCGGGATGATGAGGCCGGGATGACCGCGAAAGTTGCGCCTAATCTCCTGGGCGACATCCGCCTCCTTGCGGAAGTCCATCTCGTCGCCGACCCGCACGGAGAATTCGGCGACGACGCCCTGCAGCGCGACGACGTGCCGGTTGGGCCACCAGTGGACGAGGACGGAGAGAATCTTCGCCGACGCGAGCACGTCCTGCGCGACCAGCGCCTCGACGCCGGGACGGAGCACCTTGACCGCCACGTCCTCGCCCCGGTACCGGGCGCGGTGCACCTGCCCCAGCGATGCGGCCGCAATGGGCTCGCGATCGAAGCGCTCGAACAGCGTCTCGACGGGCTCGCCATAGGCTTCGATGATCGTGGCCTCGACCGCCTCGTAGGGCACCGGAGGAACTCGATCGTGCAGCGCGCCGAGCGCCCCCAGATATGGTTCGGGAATCAGGTCCGCGCGAGCGGCGAAGACCTGCGCCAGCTTGACGAAGGTCGGGCCCAGCTCCGCGATCGAGGTGACGAGCCGAGCGGCTCGACGGCGATGAAACTCCTCATCGCGCGGCGCCTTGCCGCCGGCGACCAGCCATCGCCGGTGATCGCGCAGGAACGAGAGGAGAAACGGCAGGAGCCGCAGGGTGACGATGACGGTGCGCATGCCTCAAATCTAGGGTCGGTCCGGGGGTCACGGGAGGACGCGGCGGGAGCCTCCAGGGTCGGGGTGGGGCGCTGCTGCCAAGGGCGGCGCGGGTCGCCCACCGGCGATATCTTGTCCGTTCATCCCGGAGGGACCGACTCGCATGCCTGTCCGACTCGAGAAGCCGCTGAAGCGCGAGATCGTCGTCGACGACCTGCTCTACACCGTGACGATCTCCCCGGAGACGGTGAAGGTCGTCGCGAAGGGCAGGCGCAACGGCCAGGAGCTGAGCTGGCGCGACATCATCAGCGGAGATGCGAAGCTTGCGCAAGATCTTCAGATCTCGCTCGACGCGGTGATGGAGTGATGCGTCGCCGCCTCCTCGCGCTGCTCCCGTCCTCGGTTCGTCCGCCCGCCGCTTCCGCTCCCATGGCTCCCTTTCGCGACCGTCTCGACGACTTCCAGCGCCTCGACTGGCGCATTCTCCAGCACGGCGCGATCGCGCTCTACCACGAGGGCGCCGTGCTCGAGGAAGATCGGGCCATCCTGGTGGCACTGCGCTATCGCGTGCACCTGCTCGACGCCGGCACCTGGCGTTCGGCCGCCGAGCTGCACGAGGACGTCCGGCGAACGCTCTCCTTCCCCGATCCCTACGGTCGCAACCTGGCGGCGCTCGTCGACTGTCTCGCCGAGATGCCGGTGCCCGAGGATGGCGGGACGGCGCTCGTCATTCGTCGCTTCGATGCCTTCGCGCGCGCCGAGCCGGCACTCGCGACCGCGCTGCTGGAAGCGATCGAGTCTACCTCGCGCCACCATCTCCTGTTCGGGCGGCGCTTCGTGGCGCTGGTCCAGTCGGACGACCCGGCAGTGCGCTTTGCACCGGTAGGCGCTCGGCCGGTGGTGTGGAATCCGCGGGAGATGTCGGCGACGAATCGCGGACTCGGCACGGCCGGTTGAGACGTCGTGTCACGACGACGCCGACAGGAGGTTCGAGCGGGCGCGAGTCGACGGCTGCCGTGCGTCCTTCACGACCGCCGGCCACTCCGATTTCCGCGCCCGCCGAGATGAAGCAGGGCCACTGCATCGTGCCGCGCGGGGCACACCTCATTCCGACTTCAGCGCAATCACCGGATCGATCCGCGCCGCCCGCCGCGCCGGAATCCAGATCGCCACGAGCGCGACCGTGATCAGCACCGTGGGTACGACGATGAAGGTCATGGCATCCGGCCCCGTGGCGCCGTACAACATTCCCCGGACGAGTCGCCACGCGGCGAACGCTCCCGCGAGGCCGACGACGGCGCCGATCGCCACCATCGTCATCCCCTGCCGCATCACGAGCCGCACCACCTGACCGCCGCGGGCGCCGATGGCCACGCGAATCCCGATCTCCCTCCGCCGCTGAGCGACGCCGTACGCCATCACCCCGTAGATCCCGACCGCCGCCAGCACCAGTCCGAGCGCTCCGAAGGCCGAGAGCACCGTTCCCGCCAGCCGCGCCGGCAGGAGCGCGATCCCGAGGTAGCTCGTCATCGTGCTCACGTCCGCCAGTGGAAGATCCGGATCGAGCGCGCGCACTTCGGCGCGTAGCAGCGGTGCGACCGCGGCGGGATCTCCCGCCGTGCGAACGTGGATCGTCATCGCCGACTGCCACCACTGCGACTGGGAGAGGTAATAGAACGGCAGGGGATCCTCGCCGAGCGAGCGGTATTTCCCGTCCGGCACGACGCCGATCACGAAGTGCTGGCGTCCCGACACTCTGACGATCCGATAAAGCACATCGCCGTCTCCCAGGTACCGCTCGGCGAACCGCTCGTTGATGATGATGGCGCTGGAGGCCGTCGAGTCGTCGCGCTCCGTGAACGCGCGACCCCGCAGGATCGGAATGCCCATTGCCTCGAAGTAGCCCGGTCCGACGATGTTGTAGTCGAGGCTCATGTTCTCGTCGGGCCGCGGAGTGTAGCCCGGGATCGAAACGCCGCGCTGCTGCGAGCCCAGGCCGAGGGGCACGATCTCGCCCAGTCCCGCCGCGCTGACGCCCGGCAGAACGCGCAGCCGCCCGAGCAGCCGCGCGTAGAAATCCTCGGTCCGCGCGCGGTCGTACCCCTGGAGCGCGGGGTCGACGGACGCGAGGAGCAGGTGGCCGCTCTCGAAGCCCGTCTCGATCTCGGTCGCCGCGCGCAGGTTGCGGAGGAAGAGTCCCGCGGCCACGAGGAGCACGAGGGACAGCGCGATCTGCGCGACCACTAGCGTGCGACTCATTCGCGAGCGTGAGCGTCCCCGGCCGCCTGCGTCGCCCGCCGGTGCCTCGCCCTTGAGCGCCGGAATCAGGGAGGGCCGCGTCGCCTGGAGCGCCGGCACGAGGCCAAACAGGAGCCCCGTCACGATCGATATCCCGAACGCGAAGAGCAGCACCGGCACGTTCAGTCGCAGATCCGGAGTGATCGGGATGTCGATCGGCAGCGAGATCCCGTTCAGGATGCGAATGACCGACCACGCGAGCGCGAGCCCGAGCGTCCCCGCGGCGAGTGAGAACACGAGGCTCTCGGTCATCAGCTGGCGAATGAGCCGGCTCCGCTCCGCGCCGAGGCTGAGGCGCACCGCCATCTCGCGCCACCGGTCTCTCGCGCGCGCGAGGAAGAGGTTCGCCACGTTGACGCAGGCGATCAGCAGGAGCATGAGCACGACGCCCATGATGACCGTGGAGAGCGCGACCTGCGCCTCCCGCCACGCGGGGTTCATTCCCGCCTCGGACTGCGGGATCAGCGAAATGGCCCATTCGGTGTAGTGCGTCGGGTGCTCTTCCGCGAGCTGTGCTGTCAGCGCCGCCATGCGCTCGCGCGCCTGCGCCACGGTCACGCCATCGGCGAGCCGCGCGTGCACCTGCAGGAAGCTCCATCCGCGGTCGTCGAGGCGGGCCAGCCCGCCCGGCATGATCTGATCGATCTGCATCAGGGGGACCCACATCGCCGGCTGCACGACGGCCACCGCGCCCTTGAACGCCGGCTCCGTCACACCGACGATCTCGTAGCTGCGGCCATTCAAAATCATCTCGCGGCCGATGATCGCGGGATCGCCGCCGAACATGCCGCGCCACGCCGCATCACTGATCACCGCGACCTGGTGCGCGCCCGGCTGGCGATCCTCCTCGGGAAGGAAGCCCCGCCCGCGCGCGAGGCGCGCGCCCATGACGTCGAAGAAGCTCGCCGAGACCATCTGGCCGACGATGCGTTCGGTGCGCCCCCCGGCCGAGAAGTTGATCGGCACGAAGTTCCACGCCGCCACACCCTCGAACACGTCGGTCGCCCGGGCGCCCAGATCCCGAACGTGCGGAATCGAGTTGGCGCCGAACGCGAAATCGACGTGCGCCCGATAGAGCTGCACCAGACGATCGGGCGCCCGCGCGCCGGGGAGCGGCCGCAGCAGCAGCGCTTCGACCGCGGAGAAGACCGCCGTGTTGAGCCCGATGCCGAGTGCGAGCGTCACCACCGCGACGCTCGTGAAGACCGGATTGCGCCGCAGTATTCGAATGGCGTAGCGCAGGTCCCGACGCAGCGTGCCCATGGCTGGTCTCCTCGTGATGATGTCGATCGATCGGTTGGCGATGAGACAGTCCGCGCCCCTGGATGGATCGATTCGTCCGTCCCCCGCCTTGCGCACAGTGCCGTACGGGGTCACCATCCGAAAGGTTCACCACTTCGACCCGAGGAGGAGGTGCCATGGAGCGCGCCAGAAACGGAGACACCGTCCGCGTCCACTATACGGGAATGCTGCCGGATGGCAGCGTCTTCGACTCGTCGAGCGGCAGGGATCCGATCGAGTTCACCGTCGGTGCGGGGCAGGTGATCCCGGGCTTCGACGACGCCGTCACCGGCATGGAGATCGGCGAGGAGAAGGCCGTCAGGATTCCGGCCGAATCGGCGTACGGCCCGCGCAAGGACGAATTGTTGCTCGAGGTGGAGCGGACCCAGTTTCCCGCGCACGTGGAACCGGCGGTGGGGCAGCAGTTCAAGCTCGGACAGGGTGATCAGACCTTCGTCGTGACGATCAAGGATGTGCGGGACGACCGAGTCGTGCTCGACGCCAATCATCCGCTCGCGGGACAGGAGCTCACGTTCGAGCTGGAGCTCGTGGAGATCCGGTAACACGGACCGCCTCGCGATGCGCCCGTGTTGTCGGCTCCTCGGCCGGATCGTCAGATGAGGGGCGCGCTGGCGCCCCCCGGAGCGTTCGCGCGACGACAGCACGTCGGCCGCCGCTCGGGCGTCCCCAAAGACCAAATGAGCGTTCCGACACGTGTCCGACTCGAGCTGCTCGGCGTAGCGCCACTCCCCTCCGATCTCGATCCGGATGAGGAGGGATTGACGTACGGCACGGCCCTGACCGACTGCCGCGCGTCCCTGACGACCGCCGCCCAGCGGCTCGGCGTCCGTCCGCTGCACCGCTACCAATCGGATGAGGATGCGCTGTGGGATGAGCTGGAGGAGGAAGTGATGCGCCGCGCCGAAGATGAGCGCGAAGCGGAACAGGAGATTCTGTCGATGCTCGATGAGCGCGGGGACTGGCACGATGCCGAAGATGGCCTGGACACGGTCAAGGCACTGATCCAGCATCTGGAGCAGGACGCCGCCGAGGCCCCCGTCGCGAACGGGTGCCGCACGCGCGATGTGCTGTGGGATCTCCGCGCGCTCGAGACGATTCTCCGGGACGCGCAAGCTCGCGGGCGGCGGTTTCGCCTCTCCATCCACACGTGAACGAGGTCGAATCGATGCGACCCGCGGGCCCGATGCATCCAGCCGATCCCGAGCGGGAGCCTTACGCATCGTGAGCCACGACAGCGTACCCGTCGACCACCGCGGCGGCCGCTGGAGCGCGGAACGACCGCACGTGCTGGTGGTCGCGTGCTCCGACGGCCGCCTGCAGGAAGAGACCGACGACTTCCTGAGCGCCCATCTCGGGATCTCGCGCTACGACCGCCTCTATCTCCCGGGGGGCGCCGGCGCCCTCTCGCCCAGCGGTCGTGAGTTCACGCGCGCCTACCAGGTGCGGCGCGACTGTCAGTTCCTGGTCGAGTCACATCAGGTCACGGACATCGTGCTCCTCTTTCACGGACCATCGGCCACGGGGCCCCACGAGGCCTCGTGCGCCGACTACATCCGCAAGCTCCCGTGGGGACGGGCGCCGGATCTGCGCGCTCAGCAGGAACGCGATGCCGAGGAGCTCGTCCGTGCCCGGCTGGAGTGGGCCCAGGACGCAAGGCTCCACATCTTCCGGTGTGAGATCGATGCGGCCGGGATGGTCGGCTTCACGTCCCTGTTTCGCGAGAGCCCGATCGCCGAGACGCGAGACGTCAAGACGTCGATCCAGGAGTCGGATTCCAGGCGACGCACGCGATCGTGACCGCGTGAGGACTCCCGTGCTCGGGCCGTGACGACGAGGGTACGGGGGCCGTCGATGGTGAGATGCCCTTCTCCACCTCCGCGTCCAACCCCTCAGCGCTCCGCCGCGCCTCGCGCATCAGTCGCATCGGCGACTTCGCCGGTGTCCTGCTCGTCGTCACAGGCTTCGTCTCCTATGTCTGGACCGAAGGCGCCATGCGGATGCTGGCGCGGCGGGCCGGCGCCCCGGGTGGTACCGCGTACGGGGCCGTGGCGGAAGCCGATCGCCTCTGGATGGTCTCGCGGGTGGGGCTCGCGCTGACCCTCGGCGGGCTCCTCGTGCTCGTGGTGACGGCGATCGTGGCGCACCGCGCGCGGCGGACCCCGGGGGCGCCCGTCGGCCCCCACGAGGCACCGCCGAAGGCAGCGACGATGGCAGCGCCGACGGCGCTCACGACCGCGCAGGCGACGGCACCGAAGACCTCCTCGTAACGCCATTGCGGCGCTTCACCACTTCCGTCGTCCATCGGCCGAGCGCCTGAGGCGGATCGTCCCACCGGAGTTGCGCCTTCCGCGTCGCCGAGTAGCTTCTCTCCTAGACTTGCCCAGTGACGCGCGCGCTCCCCTAGCCTTGCCTGGTTACACAGGCCGGAGAGCGGCGAAGGGGAGGCACGCGTCGACGTTCACTCGCATTGCCGGGGGAATCCAAGCCGCGAGCCTGCAGCATGCCAGCCTGCCGGCAGGAAGCTGAAGCGTCCACGCGCATCGAGTCCGACGTGGGGCACGGCTGGTACGTCGGATTTCTGGTACGCCGGCCGGCTGGAAGGCTGGAAGACTCGCGGCTTGGATCCCCCTGGCCCAACCCTGAACTCTCTCGCCCAATGTCCACTCCCTCCGGCGATCTCCTGCAGGGGACCCTCTCCCTCCTCATTCTGAAAGCACTCCTCGCCGGATCCAGGCACGGCTTCGGGATCGCGCAGTGGATCGAGGACACCACCGCCGATGTCCTGCACATCGAGGAAGGGTCGCTCTATCCGGCGTTGCGCCGCGTCGAAGATCGCGGGTGGGTCACGGCCGAGTGGGGGCTGTCCGAGAACAACCGCCGCGCGAAGTTCTACACGATCACGGGCCAGGGACGCGCCCATCTGCGCGCCCAGGCTGCCGTCTGGATGCGATACGCGGATGCGGTAACACGAGTTCTCCGCGCCGCGCCGGCTCTCGGCCGATGACGCGCGAGCCGGCCTGGCGGCGGTACCTCCGCTTCCGCGGTCCCGACGTGGACGCGGATGTCGAGGCCGAGCTCCGATTCCACATCGAGGAACGCGCCCGCCGCTTCGAGTGGGCCGGGATGGATCCCGATTCGGCGCGCCGCGCGGCACACGCGCGATTCGGCGACATCGAGCACATCGAGCACGAGCTGCGATCCCACGACCGGCGGCGCGAGCGCGTTCGCCAGAGGAGGGAGTACATGGGCGACCTCATCCAGGATCTTCGGTACGGCTGGCGCAGTCTCCGCCGGACCCCGGCCTTCACCGCGATGGCGATCCTCACGCTGGCGCTCGGGATCGGCGCGACCAGCGCGATCTTCAGTGTCGTCAACACGGTCATCCTGCGACCACTTCCGTACCCCGAGGCGGAGCGGCTCGTAATGGTGTGGATGGACAACGAGCGCATGGGCATGCCGGAGGACATCCACTCGTGGCCGAACTACGCCGATCTCCGCGAACAGAACACCGTCTTCGAGGAGATGACCACGTACGTGCCGGCCGGATTCAACCTGACCGGCGGGTGCGCGGAGGGCGACTGCGAGCCACGACGCATCACCGGCATCGCCGCGCGCGCCGAGCTGTTCGACGTGCTGCGAGTGGCGGCGGCGCGCGGGCGGGTGTTCACCGGCGACGAGGACGAGGAGGGCCGCGACGGCGTCGTCGTCCTCAGTCACGGGCTCTGGGTGAGCCAGTTCGGCGGTGCCGAGGACATCCTCGGGACGTCGGTGCGCCTCAACGGGCGGGAGCGCACCGTGATCGGGGTGATGCCGCAACAGTTCTCCTTTCCGGAGGCCGGGGTCGAGGCCTGGGTACCGTTCGTCGTGCCGCCCGGACTCCAGCAGTCGCGCGGGTCGTTCGCCTTGTTCGTCATCGGGCGACTCCATGCCGGCGTGTCGCTCGCGCAGGCTCAGACGGAAATGAGCGGCATCATGGGCCGGCTGGAGGAGGAGTATCCGTCCAACCGGGACTACGGCATCAATCTCGTCGCGTTGCCGGA
>CAYLPM010000115.1:0-2527 GCA_964385525.1 uncultured Gemmatimonadaceae bacterium | reverse complement strand
CCGCCGTAGTAGCTGCGAAAGATCCGCTGCACCTCGGCGGTGCGGCGGGGATCCTGGTCGGGGTCGAAGACGTTGAGAAAGCGTATCGCCAAGACGGCTCCGGGTGTGAAATCGGGTAGAACGCGCAAGGGACGGGCCGGTGCTGCGAAGAGCAGCGCGGCCTGAATTCCATTTCTGCCGCCGTAGCCGCAGTCCTCCGCCTCTCGGCTGTCGCCCTCTGTTGTCGCGCCGTACAACCCAGCGCCTCTCGTCAATGGCGTCGTTCTCATGCCGCCGTTCAAACTGACGACTGCGTCGGGAGCGTCGACCGGGTCAACCGCGTGCAACGGCGGCAGATGCCTCCCCTTCGTCGTGATCGCTCACTCCAGCGTCTTCCTGAACCTCCCGACGCTGACCGTCACCAGCCCAATCGCGAAGCCGGTGAGGATCGCCGCGTCGCGCCAGAGATACTCGAGACCGACCCCCTTCAGCAACACGCCCCGCAGCACTTCAAGATAGAACGTCAGGGGCATGATGAGGCCCAGCCACTGCGCGGCTTCGGGCATCGCGGCGCGGGGGAACATGAAGCCGGTGAGCAGGATGTTCGGCAGCAGCATGAAGAAGCCAAGTTGCATCGCCTGCACCTGGTTGCGCGCGAGCGTCGAGATCAGCAGGCCGAGCGCGAGATTGGCGACGATGAAGGCGAGGGTGATGGCGTACAGGAGCACGAGACTGCCGCGAATCGGGACGTCGAAAAGCAGCTTCCCGAGCAGCAGCACGACAGTCATCTGCACGTACCCGACGAGCGCGAAGGGGACGATCTTTCCGAGCATGAGGCTCGTGCGATCGATCGGCGTCACGACGAGCTGCTCGAGCGTGCCGCGCTCGCGCTCGCGGACGATCGCCATGCTCGTGATGATGATCATCGTCAGAGAGAGGAGCACGCCGACGATGCCCGGGACAATGTAGGTCGAGCTGCGGAGCGCCGGATTGTACCACGGCCGGACACGCACCTCGAGCGGCGGACCGCGTCCCGACGCCGATGCCAGCTCGGCCGAGCGGGCGGCGCCGGCGAGCGACGCGCCCGAGATCGCGGCGGCGGAGGCCATCGGATCCGCCGCGTCGACGATGACCTGGGCGGTGGCCGTGCGGCCGCGCTTCAGGTCCGTCTCGAAGGAGGGCGGGATCACGACCCCGGCACTCGCATCGCCGCGTTTCAGCCGGTCCTCGAGCTCGGCGCGGCTCGCGACGGTACCGGCGATCTCGAAGTTGCGTGTGTTCGCCATCACCGCCACGAACGCGCGACTCTCCGCGCTGCGCGACTCGTCCAGCACCACCGTCGGGAGGTTCCGGACCTCCGTGCGGATCGCAAAGCCGAACAGCACGAGCTGGATGGCGGGGATGCCGACCATCATCCCCAGCGTGAGCCGGTCGCGACGCATCTGGATGAACTCCTTCCGCAGCATCGGCCAGAACGCCGCGCCGCGAAAACGCTCGAGCGCGCTCACGCGAGCGCCCCCTCGTCCCGCCGCTGGAGCTCGATGAAGGAGTCCTCGATCGTCGGCATCCCGAAGTGCGAGAGGATCTCAGCCGTCGTGCCGACCGTGATCAGATGGCCGCGCGACATGAACGCCAGCCGGTTGCAGCGCTCGGCCTCGTCCATGTAATGCGTCGTCACCAGCACCGTCGTCTCGCGCTCGGCCAGCGCGTAGATCAGCTCCCAGAACAGGCGGCGCGCGGCGGGGTCCACGCCGGCCGTCGGTTCGTCGAGGAAGAGGATCTTCGGGTGGTGCGTGGTCGCGCAGGCGAGCGCGAGGCGCTGCTTCCAGCCGCCGCTGAGCGTGCCCGCGAGCTGTCCCGCGCGCTCGATCAGCTTCAGCTCCACGAGCTGCTCGTCCATGCGGCGCTCCCTGGTGGCGCCGCGCAGCCCATAGATGGAGGCGTAGAAGCGGAGGTTCTCGCGCACCGTGAGATCGTCGTACAGCCCGAACTTCTGCGACATGTAGCCGATCGCCCGCCGCACGCGATCGCTCTCGTGCACGGCGTCGATCCCGGCCACGGTCGCGCTCCCGGACGTCGGCACGAGCAGCCCGCACAGCATGCGGATGGTCGTCGTCTTCCCTGATCCGTTGGGGCCGAGAAGGCCGAAGACCTCGCCCCGGTGCACGTCGAGCGTCAGCGCATCGACGGCGACGAGGCTGCCGAACTGCTTGCGAAGGCGCTCAATGTGAATCGCGGGCTCCGGCTGCGCGCGTCCGGAGGCCGCGGACGGCAACGACGAGAGGCTCATGATCCGCCACCGTCCGGCACGATCGTCACGGTCACCGGCAGTCCGGGCTTGAGCATCCCCGACGGATCATCGAACTCGATCTTCACGCCGAACAGCAGATCGGCGCGCTCCTCTTCTGTGAGCGCGACGCGCGGTGTGAACTCCGCGCGTGGGTTGATCGCGACGATGCGGCCGGCGAACTCGCGCTCGGGAAAGTCGTCGAGCCGCGCGACGGCTTCCTGGCCGACGCGCAGTCGTGGCGTATCGCGCTGCGAGAGG
>CAYLPM010000114.1:0-1505 GCA_964385525.1 uncultured Gemmatimonadaceae bacterium | reverse complement strand
GCGATGGAGGACGAGCGGCACGGCATGAAAGCCGACCTCGGGTACGACGGCGTGCACCCGAGCGAGGCGGGGTACCGGCTCATGGCGCCGCTCGTGGAGCAGGGAATCGCGGCCGTGATGCGCGACTAGCGCGGCCGGGAGCAAGCCGGCGCAGGCATCGTGCACGTCGTTGCCGTGCGAGCTGAGCCGTGGCCGGATCATTGCGAGCATGTCATGCCAATCACACCAGCGGCGGTATCACGATGCGGCTCCCTCGCGCGATACGCGACAGCACCCGGCCACACGTCGCGCGTGTACCCTTGCCGATTCTTTCCGGTCCGAATTGCGGGCGGTGGTGGTCCCTTGCAAGCGCAGGCAGCGGCTTCGTGACGGGTCGGAGAGAGCTCGCGCGGATGCAGCTCATCGAGCACCTCGTCCGACCCGACGATTGCGTTTGGGATGTGGGTGCGCATCACGGCTACGTGACGCTCGTCGCGGCGCGGCGTGTGCGCTCACCCAGCCAGGTGCACGCGTTCGAGCCCTCGCCGTTGAACCATCGAATGCTGCTCCGACACCTGCGGTGGAACGATCTCGGAGGCGTCCGCGCACACCGGCTGGCGCTCAGCGACTTCGAGGGAGTGGCCCGATTCGGTGGCAACGGCTCGTCGCAGACTTTCGCGCTCGATCGCGGAGCCGACCTCGTCGAGGTGCGCAGTGGCGCGCGGATCATCTCTACCGGAGTGGCGCCCGCGCCGACCTTCCTCAAAGTGGATGTCGAGGGTGCCGAGGTCGCCGTCCTGCGAGGACTGGTCGATGGGCTGCCACGGACGGTGCGTCTGTTGATCGCGATGCATTCCAGGCAGGCCGTCGAGAAATGCCGGGTACTGCTCGAGCCGCGCGGATTCCGGCTCATCGGCACCGCGGATCTCCATCGTGCGCTCGCGAGCTCGTTCGGTTCGGATCCGGACCTCCTCGCTCTCGGGCCGGAGTGTCCCGAAGTGTCGAAGAAGACGATCGGAATCGGTGAGCTCGTCGGCTGGATGGAGTGACGCGAGCACTGGCGGTCTCATGTGCAGGGGAATCTGGCCGGACGCTCCGGAAGCAGTTACGTTGGCGTGCTCATGGCGGATCGTCCGCGCCACACCGTGTGACCGCGTCCGCCCTCCGCAACCCGACTGACCGGAGGACAGCTCCATGAAGAGCAGACAGCTGCTCGCAGTTGCAGTCCTGACTCTGGTATCGACCGGCTGCTTCCAGCAGGTCGTACGAAGCGGCCTCCCGGCGGGGCAGACGGTCGTCGATCGGCCGTGGGTGTCGACCTGGATCTTCGGTCTCGTGGAAGCCGATCCGATCGACGTTCGGGTCCAGTGCCCCCGGGGTGTCGCGGTCGTGAGGACGCAGCAGAGCTTCGCCAACGGGCTGGTCGGCATCGTGACGCTCGGGATCTACACGCCGCAGCACGTGACGGTCACCTGCGCCTCCGGCACCGCCCGGCTGCCCGACGCGCGCCTCGGGATTCGCGTCGC
>CAYLPM010000113.1:0-4469 GCA_964385525.1 uncultured Gemmatimonadaceae bacterium | reverse complement strand
CCACTACGGCGAGCACGACGTTGCGCACGCCGTTTCGCACTAACCAATCAACACGCCGTTGACTGCTCCCGCTTCCAGGTGTCCCGCCGTCTTCTGCACGCCGCTTTCAGTCACCCGACACGCAGTTCGCACGCAGTTCGCGCAGTTCGCGCAGTTCGCGCAGTTCGCACGCAGTCGACGCCGTCACACGCAGTCACAGGCAGTCGCCAACCGTTCGCCCCTTACCGCCTCACGCAGTCCGCCACGCCAGCCGTCCTCGGCCACACGTTGTCCGACGGGTCCCGATCCGGAAACCGGCAGCCGGGATCGAACGTGATGCGCTCGATCCGCCGCCCGCCGAAGTCGAGCACCGCATCGAACGTGCGGCTTCCGGCGAACCACACATCGGCCGGCCAGGTCACGATCGCCGTCGTGGCATCGCGCATCGTCGCGTTCCGCATCGGTCGGATCGCCGGTCCGGTCGACGCGAGCCGCACCTCCAGGACGACGGGCGACGGCATCCACCCATCCTGCCGCACGGTGACCGTCGTCCGAGGCCCGCTCGTCGCCACGCGCGCGATCGAACCATCCACGCTCGCGTTCGTGAACAGCCACGCATGCCAGAACCAGCCGAGGTCCCGGCCGAGCGAGCGGTTCATCGAGAACATCCAGTCCCACGGCGAGGGGTGCTTGTACTTCCATGCGACCGCGAACTCACGGTGCGCGCGCTGGACCGCGCTGTCGCCGACGATCCCGCCTAGCATCGAGAGCATGAGCGGCGTCTTGCGGTAGGTCGTGAAACCGTAGAACTGGGGCCCGGCGTAGTTCGCGTTCCACATCATCGGCGGCTCGGCCTCGCTCCCCGCAATCGCACCGTAGGACATGCCCAGCCAATCGAGATTCGGCGCGCGGCCCTCCGCATCCGCATCCGAGAGAATGTTCATGTACTGGTCGAACCCCTCGTCCATCCACCCGTACCACGTCTCGTTCGTACCGACGACCATCGGCCACCACTGGTGCGCCGCCTCGTGGTCCGCCGCGCCGCGATTGGAGTTGATGACCATCGGGTACTCCATGCCCGCGCTCGGTCCATCCTGGAGGGTGAGCTGCGGGAACTCGTACGGGAACCAGAGGCGCGAGTAGAACTCGAGCGCGTGGCGCGTGATCTGGCCGGCATCGCGAAACAGATTCGCGCGGCCCGGGAGATACAGCATGTGGATCGGCACCGGTCCCTTGCCCGGGATCGTCGCGCGAAGAGTCTGCCAGACGAACTGGTTCGAGGTCGCCCACGCGAAGTCGTTCACCGTATCGGCGACGAAATGCCAGACGAGCCGATCGCCGGCCGCAGTCGCCCGCCCCGGTCCGGTCTCCCCGGCGCCGACGACCGTCGTGACCGCATCCGATTCGAGAGCGCGCGCGAGCCGCTGCCGCGCGGTCGGCGTGAGCACCTGCTCGGGGTTCTGCAGCACGCCGGTGCCGGAGACGATCCATCCCGCGGGGACGTCGATGCGCACGTCGTAGCGGCCGAAAGCGTTGAAGAACTCGGACGGGCCGAGGTAGAGCTCGGATTCCCAGCCGCGAAGATCATCGTACATCGCGACGCGCGGGAACCACTGGGTGGGCTGGAAGAGCGTATCGGCCCAGCGCTGCGTCATGCGATGGCCGACGCCCGGCCCGCCCGGGAGCCGGTGATTCCAGTCGATCTCGAGCGTCGCAGTGCTCCTCGGCGCGATCGCCGAGGCGAGCTCGATGCGGGCGACCGTCGAGCGCAGGTTGAGGGCCCTGTGCTCCGTCGGCCGCGTCCCTGGCCGGCCCTGCGTGGGCGGCGCCGAGAGATTCACCGCCTGCCCGTTCACGGCCATCCGCGTGATGATCATGCCATCCGTGAGCTCGGCGGGGGTCCACGGCGCAGCCCGGGGATTGGTGCCGATGAAGTGGTTCGGGTACAGCCGCAGCGCGATCTGCGCGAGCGAGTCGGGGCCCGTGTTGTGGATGACGACGCGCTCGCTCCCGTCGAGGCGCGCCGACGCGGGGTCGAGTGTCACGCGGATCGTGTAGTCGGTGCGGAGCTGCCAGTAGGCCCGCCCGGGCCGCCCCGTGGAGTCGCGCGTCCCGGCGTCGTGCGCCGCCCGGATCGCGTTGGTCATCAGGATGTCGCGCCGAACGGGACGCTCCGGCAGTGAAGCCGGCGTCTGCGCGCCTGTCGAGTGAAGCGCGGGCGCGAGAAACGCGACGAAAAGCAGAAGCGTGCGTCGCGTGTCGGGGCGGGAGCGGTGGGCTTTCATCGAGAGGTCCTTGACCAGGTCGAGGCGCGAGGCGCCGGGTAGGGCGGGCGGTTCCGTGTCAGGATAGATATCGCGCCGGAGCATCGCCGGGGAGGGCGGGCAGCCTGGGTTGCGGCGGCGGGCACCCGACCGTAGTGTTGGGCGACAAGACATGGCGATGGAGTTCGCCGAAACCACCGCTAGCGGTTGATGACTCCTCCCCTCCGGCCGATCCGGGGCGGAGGCTTCTTTGTTTCGGAGAGCGTTCTCATGCTCGCACTCGCGGTCTTCACCGGCGCCGGGCTCGGCGGCCTCGCCCGATACGCGCTCAGCACGTGGGTCCACGCGTCCACCGGCGCCGCCTTCCCGTGGGGCACGCTCATCGTGAACGTGAGCGGCTCGATGCTCCTAGCCTTCAGCTATGCACTGCTGGATGGAACCGCGGCCGCTCCCGAGTGGCGGGCCTTCCTGGGCGTGGGCATGATCGGAGGGTACACCACGTTCTCGACCTTCAGCTACGAGGCCATGCGTCTGCTCCAGGATGGAGACGGCGTGCCCGCGCTGCTGTACATGGTGAGCAGCGTGCTGCTGAGCCTCGGGGGCGCGATCCTGGGCTTCCGGCTCGCCCTCCTCCTGCTGCGACAGGGGTGACGTCCGATGACACATGGCCTGACGGGAGAGCGCACATTGATGCGCATCCACATCGGCGAGCGTGACCGGTACGAGGGGAAGCCGCTCTATCAGGCGATCGTCGAGCTGCTGCGCGCGCGTGAGTACGCCGGCGCGACGGTGCTGCGAGCGATCATGGGATTCGGCGCCACGGCGAGGATCCACACGAACCGGATCGAGGTGCTCTCGCTCGACCTGCCGATCGTGATCGAATGCGTGGAGACGGAGGAGAAGATCCAGGCGATCCTGCCGGAGCTCGACCGCATGATCGGCGGCGGACTGATTACACTCGAGCGGGCGAGGGTCATCATGTACCGTCCGGAGACCTCCGGCGGCACTTCGTGACGTCCGGGGTGCACTTCGCGACATGGGACTTGTTGGTCCGTCCGGATCGGCCCTACCGTGTTCGAGCGCGACCGCCGACAATCCCGCGGCCGGGCCACTCGGCCTCCATCGCCGGCGCAGCCGGCAGGAGATGACCATGCGTGACGACAAGCTTCCCGACGAGACCCGCCGCCGCCTTCTGCGAGGCCTGGCCATCGCCCCGCTCGTGCTCGCGACCCCGACGCTCTTCATCCCGCGTGCGGAGAGCGTCGCCGAGGCGATGCCGCTGGCACCGACGCCCGCGTGCGGCGACGACGACGACGATGATCCCACGCCCTCGCAGACCGAGGGGCCCTTCTTCACACCACGGTCGCCGGAACGTGCATCGCTCCTCGAGTCGGGCCTCGACGGCACCCGACTCCTCGTCTCCGGCATGGTGCTGACCCGCTCCTGCCGACCCGTGGCAGGCGCACTTCTGGATTTCTGGCAGGCCGATGATGCGGGCCGCTACGACAACGCGGGTTATCGGCTGCGCGGACACCAGTTCGCCGATGAGCGTGGCCGCTTCCGCCTCGAGACGATCGTACCCGGGTTGTACCCGGGACGCACGCGTCACCTTCACGTGAAGGTGCAGGCGCCCAATCAAACCGTGCTCACGACCCAGCTCTACTTCGCGGGCGAGGCGCGCAATGCGCGGGATCGCATCTTCCATCGCGAGCTCGTGATGCGCGGCACGGACGATCTGGCCGGCGGCGAGGCGGCGTTCGATTTCGTGCTGAACCTGCCGTGATCGGGCGCTGCCGCGCGGCGAGTGCGCGCGGCAGCAACGCTCGAGGTCGCGGGGGGGGGGAACGGCGGGCCGCACTTGCGCCCATCCGCGCCGCGATGCATCCATTCCAGTGAAAAGATTCTTGCACAACGGTCGTGGGGACGCGCGCCCCGTGATCGTCTCCCATCCACCTCCGAGCGTCGTCGTCACGTCCCAATATGAAAAAATCCTTCCATCCCACCGGCCGCGTCTCCGCCCCGCGCCGCAGCAGCCCGCTCGCGGCCGCGATCCTCGCGACAGCGATCCTCGCGGCCGCCGCCGCATCGCCCGCACAGGTGGACGGGCAGGCACGGCAGGCGGCCCCCCCGAGCGCCGACGCGCCGATCGCCGCGTTCCCTCGCAACCAGATCTTCGATGTCCGGCGGACCGATGCGCCCATCAGCGTGGACGCGCGCCTGGACGAA
>CAYLPM010000112.1:0-10943 GCA_964385525.1 uncultured Gemmatimonadaceae bacterium | reverse complement strand
GCGGTGCAGCGGCGAGCGGAAGGGGGCTATCGCCATCCTGTCGAGGGACATGCCGAACAGCGAGCCCTGCTCCTCGATCACGCCGATGACGGTGTACGGCAGGCCTCCCATCTTGAGCTCACGTCCGATGGGATCGAGCCCCGGATAGAAGTACTCGGCCAACTCGTTGCCGATCACGAGCACGAGAGAGCCGAGGGCCATTTCCTGTGGGGCGAACACCCGGCCGCGCTCGATCTCGTAATTCTTGATCGTGAAGTAGTCGCCCTCGACCGCATGTGCCTCGACCTGGCGCGGGCGCACGCCTCTGCTCGTCGCCTGGACGATCTGCTGATTGTCCACGGCCCACCGGGTGCCGGCGGGAAGCGCGTCCTTGATCACCTCGAGATCGGGCGGCATCACGCGCGGATTGCGCTGCATCAGGCGCCATTCCTGCGCCGTCATGTTGCCGCCGCTGAACCACGGGAAGCGCCGTAGCGTGAACGTGTTCACGCCGAGCATCTTGCCGGCGAAATCCTCTTCCATGTAGCGGCTCATCCCCTCGACGATCGAGACGACCGCGATGAGGAACATTACGCCGATCGTCACGCCGAGGAGCGTGAAGAAGCTCTTGAGCTTCTGCACGCGGATCTGTGCGAGGGCGAGCCGGATGGCGTCGAGGAAGGGCATGGAGACCTGGGAAGACCAAGGGCCGGGCACCGGGGTGCGTCCCCGGCTCCCGGCCCCTACGGGTCGAGTCAGAGCCCGAGTTTCGCCGTGAACCGATCCCGGTGCTCGTCGCTCGCGATCACTCCGTCGCGCAGGACCACCACTCGGCGGGCGTGGGAGGCGATGTCCGGCTCGTGGGTCACCATGATGACCGTCTGCCCCTGCTCGGCCAGCCCCTCGAAGACGCGCATGATCTCCTCGGAGGTCTGCGAGTCGAGGTTCCCCGTCGGCTCGTCGGCGAGGAGGATCGACGGGCGGTTGACGAGCGCGCGCGCGATCGCCACGCGCTGGCGCTGCCCACCGGAGAGCTCGTTGGGCCGATGCAGCACCCGATCGCCGAGCTGGACACGCTCGAGGGCCTCGGTCGCGCGACGCTTGCGCTCGTCGGACGCCACGCCCGCGTATACCAGCGGCAGCTCGACGTTGTGCAGCGCGGTCGCGCGCGGGAGCAGGTTGAACGTCTGGAACACGAAGCCGATCTCGCGATTACGGACGCGGGCCAGCTCGTCGTCCGACATCGCCGACACGAGCATGCCGTTGAGCCAGTACTCGCCCGCGCTCGGCGTGTCGAGGCATCCGATCATGTTCATCAGCGTCGACTTGCCGGAGCCCGACGGCCCCATGATCGCGACGTATTCGTTCCGCCGGATGGCGAGGTCCACGCCGCGAAGCGCCCGGACGATCTCACCGCCCATGTCGTACTCGCGCTTGATGCCGCGCGTCACGATCACCCACTCCCGGTCCGGTGCCGAGCCGGGGGCCGAGGTGATGGCCTGACGCTCGGCGGTCGTGCTGAGGCCGGGCTCCTGTGTCTGCTGGGTCACGCCTAGTTTCCCCCGGTCGTCGTCGCCGTGATGGCCGTGGCGGGCGCCGGCGCCTCGCGAATGAGGGTCGAATCGCGCAATCCACGGATCGCCTGGTAGGAGCCGGCGACGATGCGCTCGCCGGCCTCGAGCCCGCTGATCACCTCGAAGTGCTTCTCGCCGGCGATCCCTACATGTACGGGCCGGAAGGCGACTTTGTTGTCCTCGCCCACGACGAAGACTCCTTCGACATCCCTTCGGCCAACCTCGCGTGTCGGCTGCCGCCCGGTGGTGACCGGCATCTGCTCATCGGCGGGCGTCGCCGGATCCTGCTCGCGAACCGTCAGCGCGATGATCGGGATCGACAGCACGTTGGTCCGCGATGCCGTCACGATCTTCGCCGTGGCGGAGAAGTCCGGCCGGGTTTCCGACGGCGCGTCCAGGAGCTCGATCGTGACCTCGTAATCGACCGCCTGGTCGGCCGTCGCGGCGCCGGACGCGGCGCGCACCGAGCTGTTGGAGATCTGTACGACGCGACCGATGAACGTCGTATCCGGGAAGGCGTCGATCTCCACGACTGCCGAGTCACCGACCGCGATGCGCGAGACGTTGGTCTCGTCGACCTTGACCTGCGTCTCGAGCACGCTCATGTCGCTGATCGTGAGGAGCGTTGCCGCGTCACGGTTCAACGTGCCCTGAATCGCCGTTTCGCCCTCCTCGACGATGAGGCGGGTCACGCGGCCGCTCATGGGGGCCCGGATCGTGGTCTTGGCGAGGCTCGACCGCGCATCGCGCAGCGACGCCCGGGCCTGCTCGACCTGGTGCTCCGCTGCGTTCAGAACGGCCTGCGTCACCTCCACCTGCGTGCGGAGCGTCTCCATCTGCTCGGCCGAGACGAGCGTCGCATTCGTGGACTGGATCGCGGCGGAGCGCTCGTACGTGCGCTCGGCCTGGACATGGTTCGCCCGGGCCTGCGCCGCGCTGGCCTGCGCAGACGCGAGCCCGGCTTCCGACCGCTGCACGGCGGCGTTGTACTGCTCGGGATCGATCTGCAGCAGGAACTGTCCGCGGCTCACGAGGTCGCCCTCCTTCACTGCCAGCCGCGTGATCCGACCGGTGATGTCGGCGCTCAGGTCGACTTTCGTGCGCGGCTGGACCTGGCCGCTCGCCGTCACCGACGCGACGAGATCGCGCGTCTCCACCGGCTCGATGCGCACCTCGACGCCGCTCCCGCGCGAGTTGAACGCAGTGAGTGCAAGGACGACGACGATGATGACGGCGAACAGGCCGACGACGGACCACTTCGCGCGTTTGCTCATGGAGAAAGCCTCGGTTAGCGCAGGGGCCGTCCGACCGCGCTCTCGAGCACGGCGAACGCCCTGTGAAAGTCATAGATCGCGTTGATGCGGTCATTCTGTGCGCGCTCGAACGACGCGCGCGACTCGGTCACTTCGATGAACGTCGCGGCACCGACCCGGAAGCGCTCCTCGGCGAGCGTCAGTTCGTCGCGCGCCATCGCGGCGTTGTCCTCCTGCATCGCGACCGTGCGCAGGGAGGTGGACAGCGTGAGATAGGCGGCCGTGACTTCGGAGATCAGCGCCAGCTCGCGCGCCCGCACCTCGTGCCGCGCGTCGTTGCGCGCCACGGCCGCCTCCTGCACCCGCTGCTCGCGGGCGAACCCGTCGAAGATCGGCAGGCTGATCGACGCCGAGATCGACCACGGGTCGCGCTCGAACTTGAACGGATACTGGCTGTTCGACGCCCGGATCTGCGCCGCATCCTCGTCGGTGAACTCGATCTGATCGCACTGGGCGGAAATGCTCGACAGCCCGGCGCCCACCCTCAACGAGTCCTGCGCCACGCAGCTCCGGCGCGACTGCTCCGTCTGCGCCAGTGCCTGGGCGACGGGAAAATCGTCGTCCGCCCACTGGCGCGTGTAGCCGCCCCATCCCGTGCTGATCGAGAGCGACGGCGTGTACTCGCTGCGGGCACGCTGAACGTTCAGCCCGGCCGCGCGCTCGCGCGATTCGGTCGCGCGCAGCACCGGATTCTGCGCCCTCGCCAGCGACAGCAGCTCCTCCAGCGACTGCGTGAGCGGTGCGATCTCGAACTCCGAGGTCAGGACGACGCCTCCCCGCGGCTCGATCCCGATCTCCTGGAACAGGCGCAGCTTCTCGATCTCGATCTGATTCTCCGCCCGGAGCGCGGCCACACGCTGCTGGCCGAGCGCCACTTCGGCGCGGCGCACGTCGAGCTGTGTCGCCGAGCCCACCGCCTCGCGCGCCTGCGCCAGCCCGAGCTGGGCGTCGGCCGTGATCACCAGCGAATCCTGGAGTTCCGCGAGCGACTCGGCCTGCAGCGTCGTGAGGTACTGCTGCGTCACGCGCGAGCGAAGCAGCGACGCGTTGCCGGCGACTTCAGCCTCCACGGCATCGCGATTCGCCGCGGCCGATCGCGGCTCGATGAACCGGCTGGCGCTCAGCCCGTAGTTGACGTTCAAGCCGTAGGAGGACCCGAGGACGTCGCCGCTGGCGCCGATCGTGGTCCCCTGGAAGATCTGCTCACCGCCTTTCCGGAAGCTGGAGCCGAACGAGGCGCTCACCGACGGCAGAAACCGCCCGTAGGCGGTGCGGACCGCCGCTCCCGCCACGTCGCGGTTGTTCGCCGCCTGGAGATACGCCGGGTTGTACCGTAGCGAGAGGTCCAGCGCCTCCTGGAGCGACAGAACGGGCGTCGCCGCGGGCACCGGCTGCTGGGCCGGGAGTACGAATGGCGTGATGGCCAGCAGTGCCAGAGTGGCCAGCCGAGAGAGTCGGGTCATCGTGAGTTCCTGTGAGGATCGGTTCTGCGGGCAGTACGCGAAAGCTGGCGGAGGGGTTTCAGGGACGCAACGGACTCCCCGACATCCATCGGAATTCGCTGCCAGTACCCGCGCGCTCGCCCGGTTCAGGCCGGCGGATCGTCTCGCTGGGCGGTGATCCCGCGCGCCGGGATGACCACTCGGAGCACCCTCCCCTCGGAGTCGACCCAGACGTCACGCGTTTCGCCGTTGGGCTCGCTCACGGTCAAATGCCGGGCATCGATGGCCCGACTCCCGATCGTCAGGCGCTCGGTGCCGCGCGCGTCGACCTGCATCGTCACCTGGACGTTCCGGCGCGGGACCACGACCGGGACCGCGCCGGTGCGCCCGGTCCGCGCGACGAAGAAATACTGATGAAAGATGTCGTCATCGAGGATCAGGGCTCCGTCGGCGACGATGTATTCACGCGCCGACATCCCCCGCGGGGTCTGCGTCCGGGCGCTGAACCTCCCGCGCTGCACCTGCCCGCTGAGCAGCTCCTGTCGCTCGGGGCCGATGCGGGTTTCCACCTCGTAGCGCACCGGGGCGCCGTCGGCATCGGTCACCAGCCGGGGATCGAGCCGCCGGTCGCTGTAGGTGGTCGTCCCGTAGGCGGTGAAGCTGGTGCCGCTGCCGCCCGTGGCCACGCCCGACCGGATGCTGAACTGCTCGCGTCCGATCGTATGGTCGTTGCGGGAGATCGTGAAGCTTCCCTCGTCCACGAGGGTCTGCGCATCGGCGGCCGTCGCGAGGAAGAGCGCGAGGGGGAGCCAGGGGGCGAATCGCAGCATGGCGAAGACCTCTACCCGGGAGGGAAGGGAAGGTTCACTCCTCGGCCGGCGGAGCCCGGAACACCCGCTCCGCGATGCGGTCACGCAGTCGCTCGTAGATCGCCCGACCCTTGGCCGCGGTGGCCAGCGTCGGCCGTCCGATCGAGCCAGGACTCCCCCGGGGGACGCGCAGCCAACCGCGGCGGTAACGCCGCAACTCCTCACGGGACATCATGTAATCCTGCGCCAGGTCCATCCGGACCATCTCCGGGCAGAGGTGTAGCATGAGCGAGGTGTCCACCTCGTCACCGTGCATCGGCTCCCGCTGCCCCTCGAGCAGGTCGGAGAGGTCGATGGTGAAGAGATCCACCACGCGAACGCGGGCCGAGGTGGTGACGACGGTGGCGAGCGCCTCCTGATGCGGGTCGTGGCCATGGGCCGTGAGCAGGATGAACTCGCGGATGCCGGTCGATTCCCACGAGTTCAGCAAGTCGTTCAGGAGACGGTGCAGCGTCTTGCGCCGGAGGGATCCGTTGCCGGCGAAGCCGTGCTCCGTCTCGACATTGACCCCATATTCAAGGGTCGGCGCGCGGAGCACGCGGAACGTGCCGGAGAGGTCGTCCGCGAGCCGCTCGACGATGTAGGTGTCGGCGCCAAGCGGGAGATGCGGGCCGTGCTGCTCGCAGGTGCCGACGGGGATGATGAGGCGCGGATCGTCGGCGACGATCGCCGCGATCTCGCCGGGAGTGAGCTCCTTGAGCCGACGCGGCAGGGCCGCGGGGAGTGGGTCAGTCATTCGGAACCGGGACGACGTGCACGACACGCACCAGCCGCCGTCGCTGGCCCTGCGAAGACGGCTCGTGTGGGCATGGGCGGTGGCTGCGGCGCTGGCGATCCTCGCCGGCGCCGCCTGGCTGAACGCGCCAGGGATACGCTATCTCGCCGCGTGCACGGGCGCCACCACGATGGCCGCCGTGTCGCTCTCGTGGCTCGCGCGCGTGCGCCGCCGATGGGCGATGCCGTGTGTCGTCGCGCTCGGGCTCCTGATCGCGGTCGCCGCCACGGCGCAATGGCGCCTGTGGCGCATCGATCGGCAGTGGGCCAAGGTGAGCACCGGCGCGCTGGCGACCGGTGCGCGCGCGTTCGCCGCCGAGCTGGATGCGACGGCCGACGCCCTTCAGAGCGCGGCGGAAGCGGCGCTCGACGCGCCGCCGACCGCGACGGAGGCGTTCGCGCACCTCGAGGCGCTCGCGCAGGAGCGTCCTGAGCGGGGGATCGTGCTCGAGCGCGCGGGCGAGCCCTTCGCCTGGGGCGGAACCATGCGCACGCCGACCGAGGGCCTCGCGCCCGGACGCGGCGTCACGTTCACGACGTTCTACGTCACGATGCACGCGGTTGCGGAGCGTACGCCACTGCGCGCGGTCGCGACGGCCCTCCTGCAGGCCGAGCCGCCGGCAGATCGCCTGGCGCCGGGGCTCGCCGACGTGGTCGCGGCGAGCACCGGTGTGCGCGGATTCCAGCTCGCGCGCCCCGGCACCGAGCTCGGCGCGGACGGCATGACCATCATCGTCGGCGGCGACTCGCTGATCGCCCTTCGTCCGCTGGCGCCCATGCGCGCCGAAACGCGCCTGCGGCTCATCGAGCGGGCGCGAGTCCGCGGCGCGATCCTGCTCGCCCTCTCCGTGATCGCGCTGCTGGTCGCCGTCTGGCGGTACGCGCGACCTCTGCCGCCTCGATTCGCCGTGCTCGGGGTGGGGCTCGCCTGCATCGCCATCATTCCACTGAACGAGTTCTCGAACGCGACGCGGCTCTTCGACCCCGCGGTGTTCTTCGCGCCGCTCGGCGGCCCTTTCACGGCGAGCATCGGCGCGCTCGGGCTGACGAGCGCGCTCGTGCTGCTCGGGTTGCTGGGCGTGCTCCGCACTCGCGCTCGAATCCCATCACGCTGGCTGGCGTTGGCGGCGGTCGTCGTCATTGCGGGACTCGGCCCGTTCCTGCTGCGCGACCTCGCGCGCGGCATCACGCCGCCGGCCTGGGGCGTCGACATCTCGCTCTGGCTCGGGTGGCAGGTCACGCTCTTCCTGGCGGCCGTCTCGATTCTGCTCGCGGGCGCGTCGGCGGGCCGCGTCGCGCTCGGCACACGCCGCGGACTGGCCCCGCTGCTGGCGCCGGCGCTGGCCGTGCTCGCTGCGCTCATCGGGCCGATCGTCTGGGAGGCGCCGGCGCGGTGGCCGGGATGGTATCCCGTGCTGTGGATCGCGGCCATCGGTGCGCTCGCGCTCGGCCGGCGCGGGCGCCGCGCGATCCCGAGCGCAGCGATCGTCGCCGGACTCGGTGCGGCCACGCTCGTTTGGGGAGCGACGATCCGGCAGCGCGTGGCGCTCGCCGAACGCGACGTGGCGGGGCTCACCGAGGTGGATCCCACCGCCATGGTGCTGCTCGAGCGGTTCGGCGACCAGCTCGCGACGCTGCCGACCCCGATGACGCGCGCCGAGCTGCTGCGTCGCTACGTCGCGTCGGATCTCGCGTATGCGGACTTTCCCGTGCAGCTCACGGCGTGGAACGCGGGGGCACTGCTCGCGGAGCTTCGCATGGCCGAGCTCGACCCACCGGATGCCGCGATCTCGCTGCTCGTGGAGCAGGCGCTCGACGCCGACACCGCGCTGATCCAGGCGGTTCCAGGGGTGCCGGGCATCCGGTTGCTGCTCGCCCTCCGCCATGGCGACGGCGGTGTGAGCGCGATCGCCGTCGAGCCGCGGACCCGTCTGATTCCCGATGATCCGTTCGCACTGCTGCTCGGGGTCGCGCCCGACCCGGTGGGCGAGCCGCCGTACGCGCTGTCGATGACCACCGACGTCGCGCCCGCGGCCGGCGTGCGGACCAGCCGCTGGGTGCGGCAAGCGAGCGAGCTGCACGGCGACTGGCGCCTCGACACGCCGGAGGGCGAGCGCCGGGTGCACGTCGAGGTCGAGCTGCGCACGCTCGATGTGCTCGTTCAGCGGGGCGCGCTCATCCTCCTCATCGACCTCGCGCTGCTCGGCGCGCTGTGGATGCTGAGCGCATTGGCGGACGGCGGCTACGGCCGCTGGCTGCGGCGCCGGCGGCGCGAGTGGGTGCGCAGCTATCGCGCGCGGCTCTCGCTCGCGCTCACCGGATTCTTCATCGTGCCGGCGCTGCTGTTCGCGGCCTGGTCCTATCGCCGGCTGCAGAGCGACGACCGGCAGTCGCGCGAGCTCCTCGTGCGAGAAACGCTGCGTGCCGCGGACGCGACGACCGAGCCGCGCCTGCTCGAGGCGGCGAGCGATCGGCTCGCGACGCCGCTGCTGCTGTACCGCGGCGGCGAGCTGGCGCGCTCGAGCGATGAGCTGTACGAGGTCCTCGCCCCGGCGGGCCGCTTTCTGCCGCGCGAGGCACACCTCGCCCTCGCGATGGGCGATGAGATCACGACGAGCGAGATCGTCGGCATCGGGGAGGCGGAGGCGCTGTTCGGCTATCGCGCGACCGCCATGCCACAGGGCGGGCGCGCGGTGCTCGCCGCGCCCGCGCCGATGAACGAGCTCGCGCTCGACCGTCGCCGGAGCGATCTCGGCGTGCTCGTGCTCTTCGCGACCGCGGTCGGCGCGCGCGCCGCGATCTGGCTCAGCGGCATCGCCGCGCGTCAGCTCGCGCGGCCGATCTCGACGCTGCGCCGTGCTGCACTCGCCATTGCCGCGGGCGAGCGCGAGCCGCCGCTCGAGCTCGAGCCGCCGGCGGAGTTCATCCCCGTGTTCTCGGCGTTTCGGAGCATGGCCGGCGATCTGGCGGAGAGTCGGAGTGCGCTCGAGGAGGCCCAGCGACGGACCGCCGCGATTCTGCGCAACGTGGCGAGCGGCGTGATCGCGGCGGAGCCTGGCGCGCGAATCACGCTCGCGAACCCGCGCGCGGAGGCACTCCTCGATCGGCGGCTGCCGCCCGGCACGCCGTTCGCCGAGCTTGGCGAAGAGCTGGAGCGGCGCGTCCGCGAGTTTCTGGAGCGCGGGAACGAGGAGGAGGAGTTCGATCTCGACTCCGCGGGCCGGCGGTTGCATGCCCGGCTCACCCGGCTCGGACGGCGCGGGGGCGGCGCGGTCCTGACGCTGGATGATGTCACGGAGCTCGCGCGCGCGCAGCGCGTGCTGGCGTGGGGGGAGATGGCCCGCCAGGTGGCGCACGAGATCAAGAATCCGCTGACACCGATTCGCCTCGGCGTTCAGCATTTGCGGCGGGCGCACGCCGATCGACGGGCGGACTTCGAGCGCATCCTCGACCAGAACGTCACGCGCATCCTCGCCGAGATCGACCGGCTCGACGAGATCGCGCGAGCGTTCAGCCGATACGGCACCGCGCCGGGCGACCGCGCGCCGACCGAAGCCACGGACGTCGCCGCGGTGGTCCGGGATGTCGTGGCGCTGGAGACGATGGGTGAGAGCGATGTGGCGTGGCGACTCGACGGAGTGCAGGACGCCGCGCTCGCGCACGCGCGCCGCGATGAACTGCGCGAGGTCTTGCTCAACCTGCTCGAGAACTCGCGGCTCGCCGGCGCGCACGAGGTACAGATCGCCGTGCGGCGGACCGACGGCGTGGTCCGCGTCCGGGTGCGCGACGATGGCGAGGGGATCCCCGCCGACGTGCTCCCGCGGATCTTCGAGCCGCACTTCTCCACGCGCACGAGCGGGAGCGGCCTCGGACTGGCGATTACCCGGCGCATCGTGGACAGCTGGGGCGGGTCGATCGAGGTCGAGAGCGAGCGTGGAACCGGGACGACGGTGCAGATCGCGCTGCGCGCGGTCGAGGGTTGAAAGACGAGGGCTGAACGAGGGTCGGCGCCGCCGGCCGGGCCGTTTACTCGGTCCGGGTTCCGCTCGCGTCCGGCACCTGCTTCATCCGCACCGTCTTGATGTTGACGAATTCGCGCAGTCCGTACGCGCTCAGCTCCCGCCCGTAACCGGAGGCCTTCACGCCGCCGAAGGGGAAGCGCGGATCGGAAGCGACCATGCCGTTGACGAAGACGGTCCCGGTGGCCAGGTCGCGCGCGAACCGCGTCGCCTCGCTGGCATCGGACGTCCAGACGCTCGCCCCGAGACCGAACCGGGAATCGTTCGCGAGCGCGAGCGCCGCCTCGGCGTCGGGAACGCGGAAGAGCGACGCGACCGGGCCGAACACCTCGTCCCCGAACGCCGGCGCCTCGCGCGGGATGTCGGCGAGGACGGTCGGCGCATAGTAGGCACCGGGCAGGTCGACGCGGTGCCCGCCGGTCAGCAGGCGGGCGCCCGCGGCCACGGAGCGGCGCACCTGCTCATCGACCTCCTCGAGCTGCCTGACCGAGGAGAGCGGACCGAGCTGCGTCTCCGCGCGCATCGGATCGCCGATGCGGAGCGCGTCCATGCCCGCCACGAAGGCGTGCTCGAACGCGTCGGCGACGGCCTCGACGACGATGAAGCGCTTGGCCGCGATGCACGACTGTCCGTTGTTGATCGTGCGCGCGCGGACCGCGGTTGCCGCCGCCTGCTCGACGTCGGCGCTCGCGAGGACGATGAACGGATCGTTGCCTCCGAGCTCGAGCACGGTCTTCTTGAGCGCGCGGCCGGCCGCGGCGGCGACGGACCGGCCGGCGGCCTCGCTCCCGGTGAGCGTGACGGCGGCGACGCGGTCATCGAGGATCACCGCTTCGACGGCGTCGCTGCCGATGCGCAGCGATTGAAAGACGCCCGCCGGCGCGCCGGCGCGCCGAAAGAGGTCCTCGAGTGCGGGCGCGCCCTGCGGCACGGTGGAGGCATGCGTTAGCAGGCCGTCGTTGCCCGCGACGAG
>CAYLPM010000111.1:0-11683 GCA_964385525.1 uncultured Gemmatimonadaceae bacterium | reverse complement strand
ACCGTCACCGTCATCTGCATGCGGTCCCAGTCGGACTCGCCGACACTCGCGGCGAAGGCGTTGAGGCCCCCGACGCTGCTCGCGATCCACTGGGCACCCGCGGCGCCCGCCGAGTCCGTCTCGACCACTTCGGGAGCGATGGTACCGCTCCCATCGATGACCCGAAACACCACCGGGACGCCCCGCTTCGGCCGCCCGAAGCCGTTCTCGACCTGGATCACGAATCGCCCCGTCGACTGCGGCGCCACCACGGAATCCGGCACCACGAGCGCCGAGAGCGATGGGCGATTGAAGCGGCCGTAGGCGATCGCTCCCAGAATCGCGACGATCACGACGACGATGAGCATCTCGATCAGCGTGAAGCCGCGACGGTCGCGAGCGATCATGGAATCGTGTGGCTCCGGGCGGAGTGGAGAACGGACCGCGCGGCCCGGGTGGGTCGCGCGGACGTCCACCATAGCCCTCGCCTTGCCGGGACGCAAGAATCGAGGGACGAATGGTGGCGGCAGCTTCGTGCCGGGCTTAGGATGCGCGGAACGTGCCGCCGCCTTCAGCTCCTCGATCGAGGTCGCAACCGCCCTCCGAGCCCTCGGACGGCCCGAGCCGCGCGCGGCCGGCCGCCCTGCTCTTCGATCTGGACGGCACGCTGATCGACTCGATCCAGCTCATCGTCGAGGCCGTGGAGTTCGCCTTCGCCGGCCGCCCCGGGAAAGGGCCGACTCGCGCCGAGTGGATGGCCGGCATCGGCACGCCACTCGTGACGCAGTTGGGCGCCTTTGCCACGGACGCGGAGGACTTGCGGCGGCTGACCGCGGTCTACCGCGAGTATCAGCACCGGCACCACGACCGGCTCACGCGCTGCTACACCGGGGTGGCCGACGTGCTGGGTGCACTCCGTGAGCGTGGGCACCCGATGGCGATCGTGACCAGCAAGGCGGACGCGATCGCTCGCCGCAGCCTCGACCACGTCGGGCTCCTGCCGCTGATGGACGTGCTGATCGGCGCCGACTCGTGCGCCCGGCACAAGCCGGATCCCGAGCCCGTGCGCCTCGCACTCGAGCGGCTGGACTACCGCGCGCACGAGGCGATCTTCATTGGAGACTCGCCCTTCGACATCGCGTCCGGGAAGGCCGCCGGGGTCCGGACGGTCGCGGTGACGTGGGGGGCCTTCACGCGGGCGCAGCTCGAGCCCCTCGGGGCCGATCATGTCATCGACAGCGTCGGGGAGCTGTCTGGAGTCGTCGGGGGAGGCCCGTAGGGCGTAGCGCCTCTGGCGATCCGGTACAGCTCTCGGCCCTCCCGGCCCGCTCGGAGACCCATCCGCTTCAAACCTTCTCGCCTCCCCGACTATCTCACCTGACGAGCCCTCCAGGACCCGACCTCGCATGCCGGTGGCGACATCCAGGGCAGCACCCAACGCGGCGCCGGCCGGGGCCGATTCCGACGTGGCCGCGGCCGCCGCCGGCGACCGGCGGGCATTCGAACGGATCTACCGGGCGCACATCGGGCGGGTGTTCGCGCTCTGCGTCCGCATGTGCGGGGACCGGGCGCTGGCCGAGGAGCTCACGCAGGACGTGTTCGTGCGGGCGTGGGGGAAACTGGGGTCGTTCCGCGGCGAGAGCGCTTTCTCGACCTGGCTGCACCGGCTGGCGGTGAACGTGGTGCTCAACGCGCGGAAGAGTGAAGGGCGGCATCGCGCCAGGCACGAGTCGATGGACGAGGAAGGGGCCGACGAGGTGGAAGGCACGATTCCGATCGCGCCGGGCGAGATGCTGGATGTGGACGCCGCGGTCGCGCGGCTCCCGGCCGGGGCGCGGAGAGTGTTCGTGCTGCACGATGTGGAAGGGTACAAGCACGAGGAGATCGCCGAGATGTCCGGCGTGACGGTCGGAGCCTGCAAGGCACAGCTGCACCGGGCGCGCATGCTGCTCCGACGATCATTGCGAGGGTGAGATGGACGCGATGACCTGCGAGATGTTCGAGGCGAACGTGAGCGAGTGGCTCGACGAGGAGCTGGCGCCGGAGGCGCGCTCGGCGATGGACGCACATCGCGCCGCGTGCCCCGCGTGCGCCGCGCTCGTGAGCGATCTGCGCCGCCTTCAGATGGACGCGCGGCAGCTTCCGCCCCTCGTCCCGTCGCGTGATCTGTGGGAGGGGATCGAAGCGCGCATCGAGGCGCCGGTGATCCCGCTCGCGGACGCGGCTCCCGACGTCGCGGCCCCGCGGCCGGCCCGGCAGGCACGGCAGGCCGCGGTGTGGCAGATCGCGCCGCGCTGGCTCGCGGCCGCCGCGGTTGCTCTCGTGGTCCTCAGCTCCGGTGTGACGTACCTGGTCGCGACATCGGCCGGCGAGCCGGAGGGCGAGCTCGGACCGTGGGTCATCACCGGTGGGCCGGCCGATCCGTCGGCCGCGGCGCGGAATGCGTCGGCGGGCGCCGCGGGTTCGCGGGAGGATCTCGCGCGCCGCTCGGCCACCGATCGCGAGATCGAGGAGCTGCGCCGGGTGATCGTCAGCCGGCGGTCGGAGCTCGACTCGGCCACCGTGGCGACGATCGAGCGCAGCCTGCGCGTGATCGACGATGCGATCGCCGAGAGCCGGGCCGCGCTGGCGAGCGACCCGGCGAATGCGTTCCTGAACGAGCAGCTCGATGAGACGCTCCGGCGCAGACTGGAGCTGATGCAGGCGCTCGCGTTCGCTCCGTCGCGATCCTGAGCGATGCGCGCCATGCGGATGATGCGGCCTGCCTGCACGCTCGGAGCGGTGATGCTGTCGAGCGTCGTGCTCCCCGGCTCGGCGCGCGCGCAGCGCGACGCCGCGCAGGCACGGATCGACACGACGATCGCGTTCAGCGCGACCGGCAGGATCGATCTCTCGGTGCCGGCGGGGGACATCAGCGTCGACGGATGGGACCGCGACGAGGTCCGGGTGCGCGGCACCAGCGAGCGCGGCGACCTCGAGCTCGGCGTCACCGGCGGGCGACTCTCGGTGACCGCGAGCGCGGTGCGGCGGCGGCTCGGAGCGACGCGACTGGAAGTGACCGTGCCGCGCGGCGCGAGCGTGACGCTGCGGTCGCATTCGGGGGCGCTCTCGATCCGTGGAATCCGCGGCGATGTCACGGCCAGCGCGACCAGCGGCAGCATCGAGACCGACGACCTGCGCGGCGGCGTCTCGCTGACGACGGTGACGGGGGACATTCGCGGCGAGAGGCTCGCCGGACGCACGAAGGCCAGCGCCGTGAACGGCAACGTCGCGCTCAGCGACGTCGAGGGCGAGGTCTCCGCCTCGACCACCAATGGACGCGTGCAGCTGAGCGGCATCCGCAGCCGCTCGGTGCGGGCGTTGTCCGTCAACGGCACCGTCGAGTTCGAAGGGACGTTCGACCGCGCCGGGACGTATGGCTTCCAGGCGCACAACGGCAACATCACGATCTACCTTCCCGACGGCGCGCAGGCGACGCTGGAGCTCGGCACCTACAGCGGTCACGTCGAGAGCGAGATTCCGCTCACGCTCGGCGAGGGACGGCTTCGGGGCCAGCAGCAGTTCACCTTCTCGCTCGGCGGCGGCGGCGCCACCATCTCGGCGCAATCACACACGGGCAACATCTTCATCCGGCGCGCACCGCGCACGAACCGATAGGAGAGTGGTCATGAGTCACGCCACCATCAGCAGGGTCCTCCGGACCTCCCTCGCCGCGGCGTTCGTCGCCGCCCTCGTCGTGCCGGATGCGCTGGATGCGCAGGAACGCGAGCGCCAGCGCGAGAGCAACGCGTTCCAGTGGTCGGGGCGCATTCCGGCCGGCTCGACGCTCCGCGTCCGGAACATCAACGGGCGCATCAACGTCGTGGGCGGCACCGGCGAGACGGCGGAAGTCACCGCGGACAAGACCTGGCGGCGCGGCACCCCCGAGCAGGTGCGGATCGAGATGATCCGCGACGGCGACAACGTCACGATCTGCGCGATCTGGCACGAGAACGTGCGCTGCGACGCCGACGGCTATCAGGGGCGCGGGCGCTCCGACAACAACGACGTCGCCGTGGAGTTCACGGTGCGGCTGCCGCGCGGCGTGCACGCCGAGCTGCACACGGTCAACGGCGGCCTGTCGGTTGAGGGCGCGACGGGACGGGTCGAGGCACGGACCGTGAACGGCGGCGTCAACGTCACGAGCACGGCCGGCCCGGTGTCCGCCCAGACTACCAACGGCTCGATCACGGCGACGATGGGCACCGGTCAGCTCGAGAACGATCTCTCCTTCCGCACCGTGAACGGCTCGATCACGCTGACCCTTCCGCCGTCGATCAACGCACAGCTCGAGATGCGCACGGTGAACGGCTCGCTGACGAGTGACTTTCCGATCACGATCTCGGGCCGCATGCGGCCGCGCGCGATCAACGCGACACTCGGGACCGGCGGAAGGACGCTCGAGGTGCGGACGGTCAACGGGAGCATCCGGATCCGGCGCGGGGGGTGACGGGCCGGCAGGCGGGCGGGGAGGGGGGAGGAGAGTGAAGCAGCGGCGAGGAGTGCGTCGTGCGTACCGGCTTCGGCTGCGCACGACGCACTCCTCGCTGCCGTTTCCACAGGCCGTCACCACCGCCGCGCGCTACGCGCTCAGTTTTTCGATATCCGTCGCGAGCTGGATGTCCCGCTGCGTGATGCCACCCGCATCGTGCGTGCTGAGCTGGAACGTCACCTTCGTGTACCGCACGTCGATGTCGGGGTGATGGTCGATCCGCTCGGCCACATCCGCCACCCGCTGGATGAAGATGATCCCCTCCGGAAACGTCTTGAAGGTGAACGTCTTCGTGAGCGCGTCGCCGCGTCGGGACCAGCCGGGGAGAGCGCCGAGGGCACGCTGGATCTCGAGGTCCGACAGGGGCTGTCTCACGGGTCGCTCCCGGTACGGGAAGTCGCTGCGGCGGGCGTGGCGGCGACGGCGGCGGCGCGTCGCCCGCCACGGCGCGATGACTCGGCGCGCCGGACCGCGATCATCTCGGCCACGACGCTGATGGCGATTTCCTCAGGGGTGTCGGCGCCGATCGAGAGCCCCACCGGCGCGTGGATCCGCTCGAGCCGGTCGCGCGCGATGCCCGCGCGCTCGAGCAGTCTCCACGTGAGCTCGACCTTGCGACGGCTCCCGAGCATCCCGAGATATCGCGTCTCCAGCCGCCCGAGCTGGTCCACGATCGCCGCATCGTGCTGGTGGCCGCGCGTGCAGACGACGACGTAGGTCGCGGGGTCGATCGCGAGCGTCGCCGGCAGATCGGCGAAGTCGCAGACGACGGTCCGCTCGGCGAACGCCAGCCGTGCGGAGTCGGCATATTCCGGCCGGTCATCCACGACGGTCACGCGCCAGCCCGCGAAGGTCGCCGCTTCGCCCACCCGGGCACCGACGTGCCCGCCGCCGAAGACGACGAGGCGGGGGGCGCCGGCGATGCGCTCGGCGAGGATGCCGTCCGCCAGCGCGGGGAGCTCCTGGTCGACGGGAAAGCGCGCGGCCGCCGCGACCAACGCCGGATCGGCCGCGCCGATGCGCGCGTCGTCGGCGACGAGCAGCTTGGCGGGTCCCCCCCTCCCCCCGCTCCCCCTGGACCAATCGCTGCCGGTGACGACCGTCCCGCGTCCGCCACGGACGAGGAGCGACGCGCACGCCGAGTACACGTGCTCGAGCAGCGCATCGGCATACACGGGCTCGATGAACATCATCACCGTGCCACCGCAGGTGAGCCCGTAGTCCCCCGCCAGCTCGGAGTTCAGCGTGTGCTCGCTGAGCGCCGGCGCGCGCCGCTCGGCGACGTCGAGGGCGCGCTCGATGATCTCCGCCTCGAGACACCCTCCGCCGACCGTGCCGAGTCGGGCGCCGCTCGCCGACACGAGCATCTTGGCGGTGCCGCTCATGGGCAGCGAACCGCGCCGGCGCGCCACGCTCGCGAGCGCGCCGGCGCCTCCGCCGGCGGCGAGCCGGGCACACTCGGAAAGATGGCTGGCGAGAGAGGACATGGGAAAAGAATCGAGTATTGCGTACTGCGTACTGCTCGAGCGCCCTGGAGGCTACCGCCGCGGTGGCGGTGGCTTCCACGGCACCCACGAATACGCAGCACGGAGCAGGGCTGTGCGTTGGCTACTCTACCGCCGGTCCACCCTCCCCACAAGCGCCCATCAGCGCCGCGGGGGAATCGTCGGCGGCGCTGGCGGGATCACTCCCCCGGTCGTATCCGGAGGCGTGCCGGGAATCGCATCCGCCACGGTGCCGGCGCCGAGCACGATCACCTCGACACGGCGATTCTGTTGCCGGCCGGCCGGTGTGTCGTTGCTCGCGATCGGCTGCGTCTTGCCGAAGCCGACGGCGGTGATGCGCGTCGAATCCACGCCGCCCCCGACGAGGGTCTGCAGCACGGCCTGCGCGCGCCGCTCCGAGAGCTGCTGGTTGTACTGGTCCGTGCCCGTCGCATCCGTGTGCCCCTCGACCGAGATGCGATAGTCGGGATACTGGTTCAGCACGCCCGAGATGCGGCGAATGTTCGCCTCCGCGCCCGGTTTGAGCGTCGCCCGGTCGACATCGAACAGGATGTCGCTCAGGCTGATGACGAGTCCGCGTTGCGTCTCGCGGATGTTGGTGATCTCGACGATCAGGCCGCGAAGCTGTTCCAGCGCCTGATTCAACCGCGCGTGCGCGTCCTCGGCCACGCGCCGCAGCGAGTCGGCCTCGGCTTGCGCGCTCGTGCGCTGCTGCTGGAGCGCCTGGATCTCCTGCTGCGAGAGTTGACGCTGGCGCTCCAGCGCCTGGCGCTCGGTCTCGCTCATCGTGAGCAGGCGCTGGAGCCGCTCGGTGCGCAGACTGTCGGTCTCCCGCTCGAGGAGCACGAGCCGGTGCGTGAGCTCAGCGAGCTGCACGGTGCGCAGCGCGAGATGCGAGGTCGCCTGGATGTACGACGCCTCGGCGCGGCGCTGCACGGCCGCGTCGGCGCTGTCGAGGGTCGGCTCGGACTGGATCAGGAGCACCTGCGCGTCGCCGACCAGCTGCATCGCCGCGAGCGAGTCGTGGAGCGCCTTCGCCTGGAGCAGTTCGGGTGGTGGTTGGGGCGGCTCGTCGCGGCCGAGGGAGGCGCAGGCGCCGAGCGTCGCGATGGCGAACGCGGTCAGCGACACGTGGGGCATCGTGAATCTGCTCATCATCGCTCTCCTGGCGGAATGGCCTTCACATCCGCGTCCGCCTTGTCGCGCTGTCGTTCGGCCGCGCGCAGGCGTGCCAGTACGGCCGCGTAATCGGCATCCGACTTCGCCAACCGTGCGGTCACGATCGCGCGGCTCACCTCGCTGGCCCCGAGCTCCGCGCGCGCTTTCTCGAGGTTCTGTCGTGCCGTTGCGATTTCCGCGCTCGCGAGCGAATCGGCACCGGCCGTCACGGCGGTGCGAATCGCCTGCTCCGCGATGCTGATGGACTGCTCGGCGGATCCATTGACCTCGGGAAAGCGAGGCGCGGTCCTGCACGCGGTCGCGCCGAGTCCGAGAAGAGTGGCACCGAGGAGCAGAGCAATTCGCATCTTCATGCCTCACTTGTGGTTAACGGGTCAGGATCCGCAATCCCCATTCCAGCCTTCGCTTTTCGGAGCCTGGGCGGCATCCAGCTTGCGTGTTCGGTTTATGTTCGGTATATAGAGAACCCGCGGTCGCTTCCGGACACAACGTCGTCGAGAGTGGTACCGATGTTCAATCCCCCACTGTTCACCGATCCTGGCGAAGCCTCCGCTCGAGCGCTCCCCGTGCTCGGAGAGCAGAAGGATATCGTCTACCAGGGAACCTCGGCCAGACGCGTGCTCAACAGTCCGGAGACGACGGGAATGGGGTTCTGGTCAATCAACCCGTACACCGGGTGTGCCTTCGGGTGCGCGTACTGCTATGCACGCTACGCGCATCGCTACTTCGTCGAGCGCTCGGCGAGCACGGGGGCGTTGAGCGGGGCGGTGCGCGAGGCGGTGAATGCGATGCCGCCGTGGCTCGCGTTCGAGCGGCGGATCTTCGTCAAGCACAATGCGGCGGACTCGTTGCGGCGCGAGCTCGCGCGCGGCGGTACGCGGTACCGCGGACTGTTCGCGGGCGAGTCGATCGTGATCGGGACGGCGACGGATCCGTATCAGCCTGCGGAGCGTCGCTACCGCATTACGCGCGGCATGCTCGAGGTGCTGGCGGAGCACGCCGGGCTGCGCGTCACGGTGATCACGAAGAGCCCGCTGATCACGCGCGACATCGATGTGCTGTCGCGGCTCATGTCACGCTCGTCGCTCTCGGTGCACCTCTCGCTGATCACGCTCGACCGCGAGCTCGCGCGGCGCCTCGAGCCACGTGCGCCGACGCCGGAGGCGCGGCTGCGCGCGCTGGCGCGGCTGCGGGAGGCGGGGATCGATGCGGGGATCAACTGCATGCCGGTGCTGCCGGGGATCACGGATGATCCGTTCGCGCTCGAGGCCCTCGTGCGGCGCGTCGCCGAGGCGGGGGCGACGTACGTGGGCGCGTGCGCGCTGCGGCTCCAGCCGGCGGCGCGGCAGCGCTACCTCCCGTTCATCGAGCGCGAGTTCCCGCATCTGGCGGAGCGCTACCGCTCGACGTACGCGACGTCGTCGAACGCGCGCGACTCGTATCGCGAGGGACTCGCGCGGTTCTTCGCGCGTCTGTGCCGGCGGTACGGAGTGCGGAACGGGTGGTCGCGGGAGGAAGAAGGAGAACTACTGCGTACTGCCAGCCGCGTGAGCGAGGGAAAGGTCGAGCAGCTCGCGCTGGAGCTGGGAAGGTCCCGGGTCGAATCCGGGGGAGACGAGTCATCAGTGGCCAGTGCATCGGTTGCCAGTTGGTCAGGGCAAGCCCCTTTACCGGCAGAACGCCGTGACTGAGCAACTGGCCACTGATCGACTCACCAACTGATGACTCGCCTCCCCCGGCAAGCTTCCCCGGCCCCTCCACTCCACCAGTGAATCAGCATCCGCGATGTCTCTCTCCGCCCTGAAGCTGCAGCTCGCTTCCCATCTCGCCCCCGCGCACCCGGTCCGCCCCGGCGTGCCGACGGGGATCGCGGAGCTGGATGCCGTGCTGCCGGCGCGCGGGCTGCCGCGCGGGCGGCTCACGGAGATCGTGGGCGCGGGCGGATGGGGCGGTGGCAAGGCGACGGTCGCGCGGCGGATCGTCGAGACGGCGCTCGGGCGCGGCGAGTGGGTGGCCTACATCGACGCGACGCGCACGCTCGCGCCGCGCGACTGGGCGCACCTCGGCGTGCACGAGGGGCTGTGGATGGTTCGCCCGCACGACCCCGCCCGCGCGGCCTGGTGCGCGGACGTGATCCTGCGGAGCGGGGCGTTCGCGCTCCTGGTGATCGATGGCGCACCCGCGCTGCCGCGTCCCCTCGCGGTGCGACTCACGCACCTCGCGCGAGAGAGCGATGCCGCCCTCCTGGTGATCGCGCCCGATGGCGCGGCCACCGGGGCCGCCGAATCGCGCGCGACGCTCCTCGGCGGCGCGCTGCGACTGCGCGTGCAGATGGGGCGCCGACGAAGACGGGACACGCGACGGATCTCGATGGACGACGGTCCCGGGATCCCTCGCCTTCGGCTCGGGATGACGAGAGCCCATCATCCCGGGCACTGCGAATACCGGCACTCCGGGCCGTCGAGAGCCCGTCATCCCGGGCGCAGCGAGGGATCTCGTCCCTCCGGGCCGTCGAGAGACGAGCCCGGCACTCTAGATGACCGACCACGCCACACGCAGCACGCAGCACGCAGCAGCTCTGTCGATCCCGCGTCCACCCTTCGCATCACGGTGGAGAAAGGCGCAACCACTCAGCGAATCGAGGTTCCCTGTGCAGTCGGTGTGGCGCGTCGCCTGTGTACGCATCCCGAGGTTCCCGATCGGCGCGGTGTGGCGCGCCGTGAGGGGCGGTCCCCACTCGGCACAGTTGCATCTGCCGCTCGAGGGCCTGAAGGGAGCGGAAGCGGCGAACGCGACGAACGCCCCGGCCGCGCATTCACTCGCTCGCGGCGGTGCGCCGAACCGGAGTACGGACGGGAGACCGGCGCCGCGCGCACTGCCCGGAGCACCGCCCGACGCCGCGCCCGCTCGACCGGGTGAGCCGCCGCCGCCCACCGCACTGGCCGGGCACTGGGATGCGCATCCGATCGCGCTCGTCAGCGAGCGGCGGCTGCGCGCCGTGAGCGCCGCCGCCGGACGTGCGGGAGTACGCGCGGGGATGGGCGTGCCCGAGGCGCGCGCCCGGTGCGCGTCGCTCGAGGTGGTGGAGTGGGATGAGCTCGCGGTCGCGCGCGAGATCACGCGCGCGACGGCGGCGTTCCTCGAGGCGAGCCCGCAGGTGACGCCGGTCGCCGGCGCACCGGGATGCTGGTGGGTCGGCGCGCACGGCTTCGATGGCCTCGGCGGCGAGCGCGTGCGCGCGTTCACGCTGCGCCGCATCGCGCGGCGGTGGCATCCGCGTTCGCGCGTGGCGATCGCCGATGCGTGCGTCGCCGCGCGCGCGGCGACGTGGGCGAGCGATGGCGAGTCGCGCGCCGGCATCTTCATCGTGCCGCCAGGCGGGTCCGCGGCCTACCTCGCCCCGGCGCCGCTCGCACTGCTGCCGATGGACCTCGAGATGCGCGAGACGCTGGAAGCGCTCGGGATGCGCACCATCGGCGCGCTCGCCGGGCTCGAGCCACTGGAGGTGGAGCGGCGATGGGGGAACGCGGGGATCGAGGCGTGGCGGCTCGCGCGTGGCGACGACCGCCGCCGTCCAGTGCTCGAGCGGCCGGAAGGACGGCGCATCGTCGAGGTCGAGCTCCCCGCCCCCGTGACGACGATGGAGCCGGTGCTCTTCCTCGTCCGCCCCGCACTCGAGCGTCTGCTCGCGGAGCTGGTGGGTGAAGGACGTGCCGCGGCGGCGGTCGCGATCACGCTGACGCTGGATGTCCCGATGAGCGCGCTCCCCACCGGCGCGCGCGCCCACACGGTGACGCGCGAGGTGCGCCCCGCCCACCCGCTCGGCCGCATCGCGCCGCTCTTCGATCGCTGCCGTTCGGTGCTCGAGCGGTGGACGCTCGACGCGCCCGTGTGCGGCGTGAGCGTCGCCATCGCCGCGACCGCGCCGCTCTCGGGCGAACAGGGCTCGCTGCTCGACGGGGGGTGGCGCGACCCCGCCGCCATGGATGCCGCGCTCGCGCGGCTGCGCGACGAGCTGGGGCCGGGGATCGTCGTGCGGCCGATCGCGCAGGACGAACACCGGCCCGAACGGCAGGGGACCTGGAGAGACATCGAGGAAGAGCACGGACGACCCGACGAACGGACGAACGGTGCCCTGCCGGCCCCGACGACTCCGGTCCCGAGCGAGGCATCGTCGTCCGTCGATGTTCGCGCTTCGTCCGCATCCGCTTCGTCCGGTGCGTCGTCTCACGCCGCGCTGCGCCTGCTCGAGCAGCCCGAACCGGTGGAAGTGGAGTGGGCCGCCGATGCGCCGAGCGCCTTTCGCTGGCGCGGCCGCCGCATCGCGCTCGCGCGTGCCAGCGGCCCCGAGCGCCTCACCGGCGACTGGTGGAAGGGCCGCTACCGTCGCGACTACTGGCACTGCGAGGAGGCCGCGGAGACGGACGGGGGACACTTTCTCGTGTTCGTCGAGAAGGAAGGGTGGTACCTCCAGGGGTGGTACGATTGA
>CAYLPM010000110.1:0-4455 GCA_964385525.1 uncultured Gemmatimonadaceae bacterium | reverse complement strand
CGGCCGCGATCACGTCCTGCTGCTACCGAACGACAAGGACGTGCTCATGGCAGCGGAGCAGGCTGCCGCCGCCGCCGGCGGACGCGTCACGATCGTGCCCTCGCGCACGGTGGTCGGCGGGCTCGCGGCCGCCGTGGCCTACACGCCCGACGGCGATCCGGCTGAGATCGTGGAGCGCATGAGCCGTGCGCTGGCCGACGCGCGCTGCATCGAGGTCACGCACGCCGTCCGCGACGCCGTGGTGGACGGCGTCACGGTCGTCGTCGGCGACGCCATCGCGCTCGTGGACGGCACGCTGATCGCGCGCGCGGACGACCTCGAGCAGGCCGTGCTGCTCGGGCTCGAGCACGCGATCGGGGAGGACAGCTCGCTCGTGACCGTCTACCTCGGCGACCACGCGCCGCCAGGCGCGCGCGAGCGCATTCCGGCGCTGATCGCGGACGCCTGCCCGGACATGGAGATCGAAGTGATTGATGGCGGACAGCCCTTCTACCCCTTCGTGCTGTCGGTGGAATAGTCGCGCGCTACACTCCCGCCGTGACCACACGTATCGTGACCGACTCCACAGCAGACCTCCCCGCGGAGCTCATCGAGCGCTACGGCATCGCGGTCGTGCCGCTCTCGATCCTCTTCGGTGACGAAGAGCTGCTGGACGGCGTGGACATCACGTCCGAGCAGTTCTTCAAACGTCTCGCTCGCGAGTCGACCTTGCCCACGACCTCACAGCCGTCGCCGGCTGCCTTCCAGTCGGTCTACGAACGCCTGCGCGACGAGGGGGCGACGGAGATCCTCTCGATCCACGTTTCGTCGAAGTTGAGCGGAACGCTCCAGTCCGCGCGACAGGGCTGCGAGGGCGTCAGCGGGATCCGCTTCCGCCACGTCGATTCGGGGACGGTGTCGCTCGCGCTCGGCATGGGCGTGCTCGCGTCCGCACGCGCGATCGAGGACGGCGGATCGATGGAGGCTGCGCGCGCCGCTGCCGAAGACATGTTCGGGCGCACGCACCTGTTCTTCCTCGTGGAAACGCTGGAGTACCTGCGCCGCGGCGGCCGTCTCAGTCGCGGCGGCGAGATCGTGGGCACGCTCTTGAAGGTGAAGCCGATCCTCAGCGTCGAGAACGGCGAGCTCGTGGCGATTGCCCGCGTACGCACGCGCGCGAAGGCGATCGAGGACCTGCTTCAGCGCGTGACGGCGCTGCGACCGATCACGCACTGCGCCGCGATTCACGCGACGACGCCCGACGACCTGAAGTACCTCGTCGACCGCATCGACGGCATCGCACCCGACGCGCAGGTGCTCACCGCGCGCATCACGTCCGTCCTCGGCGTGCACTCCGGGCCCGGAGTGCTCGGCGTCGCCGTGGTCGCGCAAGGAGTCTCCCCGGACCACACCGCGCCGGCATGACCGCGGATCTGCCGCAGCTCCGGTCCGTGCTCGCACGCGAGCTCGAGGCGGGTGCCGGCGACACACTCGTGCAGGGGGGTCTCGACGAGCTGCTGCGGCTCCAGGCGCGCGACGAACCGCCGGGCTCCGCGGTGCTACGCATGGTCGCGGCACTGCCGGCGGAGGGCTACCGCTCGCTCCCACCCGAGGCCCGGCACACGTGGTTGCGTCGCGCGCTCGCGACCGTGCACCGCGAGCTCGCCGGCGCGGATGAGACCTCACCGCCCGCAGCGCGCCGCCCGGCTGCGGCCGGCGCTCGCGAGGCGCGGCGGCGGCCGACCGGCGGCGACGCGCGTCCCGATCCGCCGCCCGGTCACGACGAGGACGGCCCGCGGCGAACGCCGTCGGCCGGCGCGAAGCTCCCGCCCGGCGCCGCTGCACTCGATCTGCCGCTCGAGCGGGCAGGCACCCGCCTCGGCCTGCCAAACCTGCGGCGGCTCGAAAAGCTCGGCCTCCACACCGTCGGCGACGTGCTCCGCTTCTACCCGTACCGCTTCCACGACTTCAGCCGCACGGTGCCGATCAGCGCGCTCCGCGAGGGCGTGGAGCAGACCGTGCGTGGTGAGGTGCTGAGCGCGAAGGAGATCCGCATGGGTCGCGGCGGGCGCATGCGCGCCGCCGAGCTCACCATCCGCGACGCCGCCGGCAGCACGATCCAGGCGATCTGGTTCAACCAGCCGTTCGTCGCGCGCGGACTCGCGACGGGCGACGAGATGGCGCTCGCCGGCAAGGTCGGCACGTACCGCGGTCGGGCGACCTTCACGAATCCCGAGTACGAGAAGATCACCGAGGACCTGCGCCACACCGGGCGGCTCGTGCCGGTCTACCACCTGACGCAGGGGCTCCCGCAGCGCACCGTGCGCGGCGTCGCGGCCGGCCTGATCGAGCGCTTTGCCGACCGCATCGAGGACCCGCTCCCGCCGGCGATCCGCGAGCGCAACACGCTGCTGCCGCTGGTCGAGGCCACGCGCCAGATCCACTACCCGGACAGCCAGGAGACGCTTGCGCTCGCGCGCAGGCGGCTCGCCTTCGACGAGCTGCTCGCGATCCAGATCGGCGTCGTCGCCCGCAAGCGCGAATGGCAGGAGCACGGCAACGCACCGATGATCGGCGATCACTCAGCCGCCGACGACTTCCTCGCCACCCTGCCGTTCGCGCTGACCGGCGCACAGCAGCGCGCGCTGCACGAGTTGCGCGGCGATCTCGCGCGCAGCGCCCCGATGTCGCGGCTGCTCGAGGGTGACGTCGGCTCGGGCAAGACCGTGGTCGCGCTCGCGGCCATGCTGTCGCTCGTCGCCGCCGGCTACCAGGCGGTGATGATGGCGCCCACCGAGGTGCTCGCCGAGCAGCACTTCCGCACGATCTGCCGCCTGCTCTCAGGCGAGCCGGAGCCGCCGCTCAACGGCCTGATCAGCATTCCATCGCTCCCGCTGCCGATGCGTGTGGTGCTGCTCACCGGCTCCACGCGCGCGAAGGAACGTCGCGACGCGCTCGATGCCATCACGCACGGCGGCGCGCAGATCGTGGTCGGCACGCACGCGCTCATCCAGGAGGCGGTGGACTTCCACCGCCTCGGCTTCGCCGTCGTCGACGAGCAGCACCGCTTCGGCGTCATGCAGCGCAGCGAACTGCGTCGCAAGGGCGCGAACGCCAGCGAGGGCGTGCTCACGCCGCACCTGCTCGTGATGACGGCCACGCCGATCCCGCGCTCGCTCGCGCTCACCGTCTACGGCGACCTCGATCTCTCCGTGATCGACGAGATGCCCCCGGGGCGCACCCCGATCGACACGCGCTTCCTCACGCCGATCGAGCGCGGCACGGCCTTCGCGCGCGTGCGCGAGGAGGTCGCCGCCGGCCGCCAGGCGTTCGTGATCTGCCCGCTGGTCGATGGCTCCGAGAGCGTCGCGTCGCGCGCCGCGACCGAGGAGGTCGAGCGCCTGCGTCATGAGCAGTTTCCCGAGCTCGCGGATCGCATCGTGCTCTTGCACGGCCGCATGCCGTCGCGGGAGAAGGACGCGATCATGCAGGCGTTCGCCTCTGGCGAGGCCGTGATCCTCGTCTCGACGTCGGTCGTCGAGGTCGGCATCGACGTGCCGAACGCGACCGTGATGGTGATCGAGGGCGCCGACCGCTTCGGCCTCGCCCAGATCCACCAGTTCCGCGGCCGCGTCGGCCGCGGGGAGCATGCCTCGTACTGCTTCCTGCTCGCGGACGATCCGACGCCGGAGGCGGAGGAGCGGTTGTCCGTGCTCGAGCGCACGCACAACGGCTTCGATGTCGCGCAGGCCGACCTCGAGCTGCGCGGCCCCGGCGACACCTTTGGCACGCAGCAGAGCGGGCGCACCAGCCTCCACGTCGCGAGCCTGCTGGACGTGCGCATGATCGAGCTCACGCGCCGGGAAGCCGAGCGCCTGCTCGACGACGACCCGCAGCTCGCGAAGCCCGAGCACCGCGCGCTCCGCTACGCGATCGCGGATCGCGTCGCCGAGGTGATCGCCGAGCATCACTGAGGCACGCAAGGTCCGATGGTGCGGGACGCTGTGAGTCACCCGCTCAGTCAGCGCCCGTGACCGCCCGCGACGCCACGCTCGACTTCCGCCCGGCCGTTCCCGAGAGCGGGCCGCTCCACCGTCGATCGCTGCCCTGCCTCGTTCTGCCCCTCCGGCCGGTCCACCTCGCATGCCCGCCCGGACACGGAGACGCCGCCCACGGCCCCGTGGGCGGCGTCCGTGCCGCGCGAACGCGGCGGGAGGGCAACCGCCTTACGAGCGGTCGCCCCGCATCCGCACGGCGACCACCCGAGCGCCACCGACGAGCAAGACCGCGGCGACAGCAAGCATTGCCAGCAGCAGCCAGTTCATCGACGAGCCATCGGAGGAGACGAGGCCGGCGTTCCCGCTGTCCGCGGGCGCGGGCGCGACCACGGCGGCCGGGGTCGGCGGGATCAGGACCGCGTCGATCACGTGGATGATGCCGTTGCTCGCGGCGATGTCGGTCGCGGTCACCGTGGAC
>CAYLPM010000109.1:0-2025 GCA_964385525.1 uncultured Gemmatimonadaceae bacterium | reverse complement strand
CTCGTCCATTCGAGCAGGTGGGGGCGTCGTGGCTGAACGCGCCGGAGGTGGCGCGGGTGATGAACGAGATGCGGCTCCCCGGGATCCGCTTCGAGGCGATCACGATGCCGGTGGAGTCGACGGCGGCCAAGTATCCGGGACAGACGATCCCCGCGATCCGCTTCGACATCACGGACCGTCAGACGTACCGGCCCGTGCGCACCTCGCTGCTGTTGATCGACGAGATCCGCCGGCAGCATCCGCGCGACTTCGCCTGGACGGGGACGATCGATCGGCTGACGGGCTCGGACAAGGTGAGGCTGGCGATCGAAGGCGGTCGGCTTCCGGCGCTCCTCGAAGAGTGGGACCGAGAGGCGGCCGAGTTCGCGGTGAGCAGGGAGCCGTATCTGCTGTACCGGTAGGGGTGGGGCGTTCGCATGCTGCGACCGCCCCACCCGATCCCCGAAAGGCTCATTCGCGACGCAAGACTGGACCGGGTCTCGTCCATGGTTCAGGATGAGGCACATCCTGAACCATGGACCTTGCGCTAGTTCAGGTTGGTCGATGCACCGTACTGACCCGGCAGTCCTGATCCTGTTCTGTGCGCGGCACCCGGGTCACAGCGACGTGGCAGTTCGATCCAACACCGCGGCGGGTGCTGGCGGCAGCTCGCCGGTGTTGCCACGCCTGCGAACGGCCGGCTCCGGTAGTGTCTCCGTACGCGGCCACCGCCGCTCGATCCACAGCAGCAGCGGCGTCGCGATGAAGATCGACGACAGGGTGCCGACGACGATGCCGAACGCCATGATGAGCGCGAATGGACGGATCACCGCGCCGGCAAGAAACGCCAGGACCAGTGCCGTCGCGAGCGTCGTTCCTCCCGTGAGCAGCGTCCGCGGAAGCGTCTCGTTGACCGAACGGTTCAGCGTCGCGACCCAGTCCACCCGCCGCGCGGCGCGCAGGTTCTCACGCACCCGGTCGAAGATCACGATGGTGTCGTTGAGCGAGTAGCCGAGGACCGTGAGCACCGCCGCGACGACGACGAGACTGACCTCCAGATCCAGATAGCGAATGAACGCCAGCGTCGCGAGAACGTCGTGCGCCGTCGCGAGCACGGCCGCGAGCCCGAACCGCCACTCGAACCGCACCGCGAGGTAGATGAGTGTCGTGACGAAGCTGAACAGGACCGCGATGAGCGCCTTCTGCTGGAGCTCGGCTCCGATCTTCGGCGTCACGGATTCCGCGCGATCGACCACGAACTGTCCGGCGACGGCGCCGGCATCGAGCGCGCGTTGCACCGCGCCTGCGGTCCTTTCTGCCGGTGTCGCCCCGGTCAGCGTGTCGGCGGCCGCGCCGTTGCCGTCATCGAGCCGCGTGCGCACGACGTACTCGCGCGCCGACCCGAAGGTCTGCACCTCGGCGGACACCAGGCCACCGGCCGCGAGCGCCGAGCGCACGGTGCCAATGTCGACGGGCTCGCTGGACCGGACCTGAACGAGCGTGCCGCCGGTGAACTCGATGCTGTAGTCGAGACCCTTCCACCCGAGGAGGAGCAGTCCGGGGATGACGAGCACCATCGTCGCGCCGTACGCCCAGCGGCGCAGGCGGATGAAATCGAACGATGCCCCGGCGAACAACCGGAGCTTCGGCGCCCGGAGTGCGGTCAGCGGAGATCGTTGCAGCCAGAGGACGAAGAAGGTGCGGGTCACGAAGATCGCCGTGATCATCGATGCCGCGAGGCCGATGAGCAGCGTGACGGCGAACCCCTTCACCGGTGCGGTGCCGAGGAGGATGAGGATCATGGCGGTGAGCGCCGTCGTGACGTTCGAGTCCACGATCGCGCTCATGGCGTTCTCGAAGCCGCCGGCAACGGCCGCGCGCACCGTCTTCCCGGCCGACAGCTCTTCGCGTATTCGCTCGAAGATCAGCACGTTGGCGTCGACCGCCATGCCGATGGAGAGCGCGAATCCGGCGAGACCCGGCAGCGAGAGCGCGAACCCGACGATCGCCAGGCCGGCGAGCGCGAACAGCACGTACAGCACGAGC
>CAYLPM010000108.1:0-3148 GCA_964385525.1 uncultured Gemmatimonadaceae bacterium | reverse complement strand
GAGCGGAGAGGAGACGCGTGCGTTCGGGCCGTTTTCCGGCGAAGCCGTCGAGCTGAAGGCGGGGCGGACGCCGAATTCGACGATTCGCACCCCCGTGCCGTTCGGGCCGGCGACGCTCTTCGCGGCAACCGGCGACGAGGTGTACGTGGTGGATACCGAGCACTTCGCAGTGCGAGTGTACGACTCGAACGGCAGGCTGTCACGTATCGCCAGGAAGCCACACACGCCGCTGCCGGTGAGCGCCGAGGACATCACTGCATACGTCGAGGAACGGCTCGAGAACGCGCCGCCGATTCCAACCATCCGTGCCGCAGTGAGCGCCCGCTTCGAGGAAGTCCCCAAGCCGGACTTGCATCCGGCCGTGCGGTCGCTGCGAGTGGATCGCGATGGCCACGCGTGGGTCGAGGCCTCGCGACATTCGAGCGATCAGGACGCGACGTGGAGCGTGTTCGACCCGGGAGGGCACTGGCTGGGCGACGTCCGCATCCCTGCGCCGATGCGCATCCTCGAGATCGGAAGGGACTACATCCTCGTGACGGACCGCGACGAGCTGCATGTGCCGCGGGTGCGGGTTCTGCCGTTACACCGCGCGTCCTCCTGAGGGCCAGGCAGTGACCCTCGTGGGCCAGATTGCATACAGTCTCCGCCATGCCAAGCGCATCGCCAGGCCGGGTCGCTTTTCGTTTTCCCCACCGGAGCGTGCACCATGAATAGCGTGCCGAAGCCCGCGTCGCCCCAGAGCGACGCCGAGCTGCCGGTCTTTCTCGAGCAGCGACATGCGGAATACGATGCCGAATCGCACGACGTCTGGCGCATCCTGTACGCGCGTCGCATCGCCGCACTGAAGGAGACGGCGAGTGCGGTCTTCCTCGCCGGCATCGACCGGATCGGCCTCGAGCCGGACCGCGTTCCGGATCTGGTCGAGGTGAACCGGCGGCTCTCTCGCTCGACCGGTTGGGCCGCCGTGGGTGTCGGTGGCTTCATCCCGGCCCTTCAGTTCTTCCGCTGTCTGGCGCGGCGTCGCTTTCCGACGACACTGATCGTGCGCCCGCGCGCTCAGCTCGACTACCTTCCCGAGCCCGACATCTTCCATGATGTCTTCGGGCACGTGCCGCTGCACTCGGATCCGGTGTTCGCCGACTTTCTCCAGCGCTTCGGCGCGCTCGCCGCGGCGGCACGGTCGGAGCAGGAGACGACCGCGATGGCGCGCCTCTTCTGGTTCACCGTGGAGTTCGGCCTGATCCGTGAGGGGAGCTCGACCAGAATCTACGGGAGCGGGCTCATCTCCTCGCACGGCGATGCGGCGAACGCGCTCGGGCCGGCGTGCGAGCGGCGTCCGTTCTCACTGGACGCGGTGCTCGCGCAGCCCTTCGAGATCGACCGGTTGCAGGACGTGCTGTTCGTCATCGACTCGTTCGCGCAGCTTTTCGAGGCGGTGGAGTCCATGCGCAAGACGCTCGACCTTCCACTGCCGGGCTCTTCTCCACGGTAGGGACGGCGACGGCCAGGATCACGCCGGCTCTTCGCTGCGTGCGCGCGGCAGCACGACCGTGAACACCGAGCCCTCCCCGAATGTGCTCGTCGCCGTGAGATCGCCGCCCATGCCGCGCGCCAGCTCGCGGCAGATGGCGAGGCCGAGCCCCACACCCTCGGCCGCCGTCGACAGCCCGCGACCGACCTGCACGAACGGCTCGAAGATCGAGTCCATCTCATGGGACGGGATACCATGCCCGCTGTCGCGCACGCTGAGCGCGGCCACGGCATCGGTCGGCAGCGCACAGCTCACGACGATGCGGCCGCCCGGCTCCGTGAACTTGATCGCGTTGCTCAACAGGTTGACCACGATCTGGAGCAGTTTTTCCGGATCGGCGCGCACGCGCACGGTCTCGCCGCCGGCGTCGGCGGCCGGCTCGTACCGGTACTCCAGCTTCTTCTGCGCCAACTGCGGGGCGATCAAGACCTCGACGTCCCGGATCGATTCGTCGAGCGGCACGTCCTCGATGTCGTAGTGGACTCTCCCGGCCTCGAGCTTCGCGAAGCTCAGGATCTTGTTGATCAGTCCGAGCAGGTGCTCCTGGCTGGACTTGATGCTCGCCAGGTCCGTGTGCTGCTCCGCGGTCACGGGCCCACGTATTCCCAGGTCGAGGAGCTGGGCGTAGCCTCCGATTGCGTTGAGCGGCGTGCGAAGGTCGTGCGTCATCATCGAGAGGAATCGTGACTTCGCCAGGTTTGCCACCTCCGCATCCCGCTGCGCCGCTTCCGCGGCCGCGCGCGCCGTGCAGGCGACGTCGTACAGCCGGGCGCTCTCGATCGCCAAGGCGCATGCGGCTGCCAGGTCCGACGCGAGGGCGACTTCCTCCGGCCGGTAGGGCGCATCGCCCGGACGGCTGACGAAGGTGATGGCGCCACCCACCGTTCCGCGAAGGATGAGGGGAACGACGAGCAGCGGGCCCAGGCCGAGTCTCTGGAGCGCGTGCAGGGTGTCCGGCCCGTGCGCGCTCGTCGTGAGGGCGTCGTCGACGTGATCGTCGATCACCTTCGGCTGCTGAGAGTGGATGACGACCGGAACGCCGAGGGAGTCGCCCGGCTCGGGCACCCAGACCTGCTCGAGCTCGCGGGCGATCGCCTGCTTCGCCGGATCCGGATGAACGATGGCGAGGCGCCGGAGCGAGCCGCTGTCCTCGATGATGTCCACCACGCACCACGAACCCTGGCGCGGGAGCGCGAGACCGGCGATCGTGGCATATGTCGTCTCACGGTCGAGCGAGGCGCCGACGCGCACCGACGCCGCCGCGAGGAATTCCGACCGCCGGCGGGAAGCGTCGGCCTCCTCCGCCAGCATCTGCTCTCGCAGAGCGCTGAGCAGCAGGCGCTCCGCTATCTCGGTCTGCCGGGCGCGCGTCACGCGCTCACCGCCCGGCTCTTCCGTCTCGAGGACCATGATGACGAGCTGGTCCACCTCGCCGTGACGATCGGGTACGGGCCAGACGGTGAAGCGCCAGGGCGCATCGCCGGCGCGGAGCGGCGAAATCATCGCCTCGCGCGCGACCACTCCGCCGCGCCGAACCTGATCGAGGAGTGCGCCCAGCTCCCGTGCGGTGCCGACTGAGGAACCGCCGGTGATCGGAGCTCCGACGGAGACGGTTCG
>CAYLPM010000107.1:0-2473 GCA_964385525.1 uncultured Gemmatimonadaceae bacterium | reverse complement strand
GACTCCGGGTGAAACTGTACGCCCCAGACCGGATGCGACCGGTGTCGCACCGCGTGGATCTCGTCCGGTTCGTCGGTCGCGCGTGCGATGATCTCGAGCTCCGCAGGCAGTGACGCCGGCTCGATCACGAGCGAGTGATAGCGCATCACCTGCAGTGGCGACGGGAGGGACGCGAAGAGCGGATCGCCCTCGTGGACGACGCGCGAGGTCTTGCCGTGCATCACGCGCGTCGCGCGGACCACGCGACCGCCGTACGCCTCGCCGATCGCCTGATGGCCGAGGCACACGCCGAGGATGGGGATCTCGGCGCCCCACCGGCGAACGGCCGGCACGGTGATCCCCGCCTGGGCCGGCGTGCAGGGGCCGGGCGAGAGGACGATCGCGCGCGGGTGCATGGCGCCGATCTCGTCCACGCCGAGCGCATCGTTCCGGCGCACCACCGGCTCCGCCCCGAGCTCCCCCAGATACTGAACGAGGTTCCAGGTGAAGGAGTCGTAGTTGTCGATGACGAGGATCATCGGGAGCTCAGGCGCGCGGGTGAAACCGGCGGTGCACGGTGCGGAGGTACTCGCGATCGATGTGCGTGTAGATCTGCGTCGTCGAGATGTCCGCGTGCCCGAGCATTTCCTGGACCGCGCGCAGGTCCGCGCCGCCCTCGAGGAGGTGCGTCGCGAAGCTGTGGCGCAAGGTGTGTGGCGATACCTTCTTCCGGATCCCCGCGCGCTCGACGTACTTCCGAAGAATCTTCCAGGCGCCCATGCGGGTCAACTGCCGCCCCCGCGCGTTGAGAAAAAGGAAGCCCTTGCCGGCGCCTTTCTCGAGGCGGGGCCGGAGCTCGCGCTGATACACCGCGACCGCGCCGATTGCGCCCCGCCCGATGGGCACGAGCCGCTCTTTGCTGCCCTTGCCGAACACGCGGACCAGGCCGTCCTCGAGCAGCACGTCCCGAACGCCGAGGGTGATCCACTCGGACACGCGCAGCCCGGCACCGTACGCGAGCTCGAGCAGCGCCCGGTCACGGAAGGCGAGCGGATCGTCGAGCGTCGGGGAGGCCAGCAGGCGCCCGACCTCCTCGACGGTGAGCACCTCGGGGAGCGTACGCCACCGGCGCGGCGTCTCCAGCCGCTCACTCGGGTCGCTGACGACGTGGCCTTCCGCCAGCAGGAACCGGAAGTAGGTGCGGACGGCGGAGACGTTGCGCCGGATCGACGCCGCCGCGAGGCCGAGATCCTTGAGGTGATAGACGTAGTCCCGCAGGAGCCGCGTCCCTGCCTCGGCCGGCGCCGGGGTTCCCCGGGCGAGCGCGTACGTGGCGAAGCGCGTCACGTCGCGGCCGTATGCCTCGAACGTCCTCGGCGAGACGCCTTGCTCGAGCGTGAGGAACTCCTGGAATCGCTCGATCAGGAAGCGTCGCGCGACCTGCTCCTCGATCGTCACTGGGCGCGGGTGCGACGGCGTACCACGAGCCACATCAGCAACCCGAGTAACGCCACGGCGGCGGCGACGAGGCCGACGGTGCGATTGAGCGACGTCACGCGTGCGACGAGCGCGTCCCACGAATGCCCGACGCTGAAGGCGAGCCAGGTGACCACCCCGTACCAGATGCCGGATGCCAGGCCGATGATGAGCAGGGCTCGGGGCGCGGGAAGCCGCAGTGCGCCGGCAAAGGGGGGCACGACGGCGCGCACGCCGGGAATGAACCGGCTGAGGAAGAGGGCAACGAGGCCGTACTTGCCGTGCAGCCTGCGAATCCGCTCCGCCGATCTCCCATCCTTGAGTCCCGGGATGCGGTGGGTGAACCCGGGTCCGAAGCGGCGCCCGACCCCGTACATGATCGCGGCGCCGACGAGATTGCCGCCCCAGGTGGACAGGAACGAGGCCATCACACTGCCCCTGCCGCGCGCTGCGAGAAAGGCACCGAAGGCGACCACCGTGTCGGCCGGCAATGGAGGAAAGATGTTCTCGAGCGCGGCGGCAGCGGCGAGCGCCGAATAGAGGGCCACGAGCGGGAGCCCGGTCAGCCACTCGAGCACGGCGCTCACTACCCCTCGCCGCCAGCGATGCTGCGCGCGAGGGTCGCGACGGCGATGCACGCCAGCCCCTCCTCGCGTCCGATCCACCCCATGTGTTCGTTGCTCTTGCCCTTGAGGCCGATTTCGGCGGGGGCTATCGCGAGCGGGATCGCTAGCGCGCGCCGCATGGCCTCCCGGTTTGGTCGGATGGGTGGTCGCTCGGCGACCACGGTGACGTCCACCTGTTGCACGCGCCACCCGGCCTCGCGCGCGCGTGTCACGGCGGCGCCAAGCATCTCGATCGAATCGCGGCCCCGGTTTGCGGGGTCGCTGTCAGGAAACATCTCGCCGATGTCGCCCAGGCCGACGGCGCCGAGGACAGCGTCGGTGAGCGCGTGCGCGATGGCGTCGCCATCCGAATGGCCGTGCAGCCGATAGTCGACCGCGACGTCAACGCCGCC
>CAYLPM010000106.1:0-5919 GCA_964385525.1 uncultured Gemmatimonadaceae bacterium | reverse complement strand
CTCGGCTTCGGCGGCACGCTGGTCGTGCGGGGAACGATCACGGTCGGGTCGTTCATCGCCTTCAGCTTCTACCTCGCGATGCTCACCTGGCCGCTGATCTCGCTCGGCTGGGTGACGAACCTCTTTCAGCGTGGCGCCGCGTCGATGGCGCGGCTCAACGAGATCCTCGACGCGCGCCCGGAGCTGTTCGTCTCGCCGGCCCCCAGGCGTCTGCCGCCAACGGGCGCCGGCCGCTCGATCGAGTTCCGGAACGTGGGGTTCCACTTCCCCGTCGACGAGGGGCAGCCGCCCCGCTGGGTACTCCGCGGGATTTCCTTTCGAATTGCGGCCGGCGGCACGCTCGCCGTGGTCGGGGCGACCGGAAGCGGCAAGAGCGCCCTCCTCGATCTGATCCCGCGCTTTCACGATCCGCAGGAGGGCGAGATCCTGATCGACGGCGTCCCGATCCTCGAGGTGGATCCGGCAGAACTGCGCCGGGAGATCGGCTACGTCCCGCAGGAGAGCCTCCTCTTCAGCGACACCATCGCCGCCAATCTGACCTACGGCACCGATGAGCCCGGGTCGTGGCGCGATGCGGCCGCCGCCGCGCAGCTCGAGCAGACGATCGCCGAGTTCCCCGGGGGCGTCGAGACCCTGCTCGGCGAGCGCGGGATCAATCTCTCGGGCGGCCAGAAGCAGCGGGTCGCCCTGGCCCGCGCGCTCGCGCGGCGCCCGGCGGTCGTCCTGCTCGACGACGCCCTCTCGGCCGTCGACACGCACACGGAGGCGGCCATCCTGCATGCCCTGCGCACCGAGCTGGCCGGCCGTACGGCCGTGATCGCCTCCCACCGCATGAGTGCGGTACGGGACGCGTCCTGGATCATCGTGCTGGAGGAGGGGCGCGTGGTCGAGCAGGGGCGGCACGTCGAGTTGTTGGCCCTGGGAGGGGGCTACTGGACGTTGCTCCGCCGCCAGCAGCTGGTCGAGGCGATCGAGGAGGACGCCGAGGCGTTGGCTTCCGGCGATTCGGGACGTACAATAGGGGCATGAACTATCTGGATACCCTCAAGAACGACTCGCCCCGGGGTCGGGCCGGCTCGCCTGAGGCGCGGCTGGCCGCCCTCGAGGCACAGCACCAGCAGACACTGCAGGTAGTGGCCGACATGCAGGCCCGCGACGCCCTGAAGACCCAGTTTCTCGCCAACATCTCCCACGACCTCCGCACGCCACTGACGGCGATCATCACCCACGCCGAGATCCTGCGCGATGGCATCCTGGGCGAGTTGAGCGAGCGGCAGCACGAGAGCGTTGGCGGCATCATCAGCGGTGGGCGGCAGCTCCTCGACATGGTGGGCGAGATCCTGACCTATGCCCGGGGCGCGGCGAATCAACTGACGCTCTCGCTCTCCCGCGTCGCGATGGAGGAGGTGATCGTCCAGGTCGCGGCGCTGAACGAGGCTCTGGCCTCGAAAAAGGGGCTGGAACTGCAGCAGGAGATCGGCGAGGACGTCGAGCCGATCGTCGTCGACAGGGAGAAAATCACGCACGTCCTCAGCAACCTGCTCGGGAATGCCATCGACTTCACGCCCGCCGGCGGTCGCGTGTGGATCCGCGCCTCACGCGGCGGCGACCCGGACGCGCCGCACCTGCTGCTCGAGGTCGGAGACACCGGGATCGGCATCTCGCCCGAGCATCACGATCTCATCTTCCGGGAGTTCGCCCAGGTCGACGCGTCGGCCGCCCGCCAGCATCACGGTACGGGGCTCGGACTGACGATCGCGCGCCGCCTCGTGGAGCTTCACCAGGGCGAGATCTGGCTCGACAGCGATCTGGGTCGCGGAAGCCGCTTCTTCGTTCGCCTTCCCTACGGTCTCGCCCCGCCGGAGTGACGCTCCACGTACTGGTCGTCGAGGACAACCCGCTAGTGACCGGAGCGCTGCGCGTCCTCTTCGAGGCGACGGGACATCGCTTCTCGGAAGCCGGGACGGTAGCCGAGGCGCTGCGCCTCTGCGCCGAGGACTGCCCGGACGTCCTCCTCGTCGACTTCAAGCTGCCGGATGGCAGTGGCCTCGAGGTGCTCCGGGCGTTGCGGCACCGAGGGGCCAGCGCACCCATCACGGCCATGCTGACCGGGCACGACGATCCCGAGCTGGACGCGCACTGTCGCTCGCTCGGGTGCCGGGAGGTGCTGCTCAAACCGGTGCCGCCGCGGGTGCTTCTGGCGAAGATCGAGGAGTGGCGCCGCATCTCGGCGTGAACGCAGACGCTCGTCGGCGGCTCGCCCGCACGTCGCAACCTTCGTGTCGAAGCGCACGGCGCCCTCCTCGGACCTTCCTCGGGAGCCGACTTCCGGAGTGCAGACATCTGCGCTGCCGCCACTGGTTACCGAAGGCTGATCCCTGTTCACTTCGCCGTGCCCGCCGCGGCCCGGCGGGCCGTGCCACCTGGCCCGGACCGGGTCAGACGCGTTCCAGGATCCACGCCGGCGTGAACCGCTGGAGCATCGCCGCCAGAATGGTGAAGTAGTTGCTCACGAGCAGGATTCCGACGAAGATCAACAGCGCGCCGGAGGCCCGCGTCACCCAGACCATGTGGCGGCGAAAGCGCGTGAACAGCGCGAGGAAGTGGTTGATGGCCATCGAGGACGCGAGGAACGGCACCGCGAGCCCCATCGAGTACGTTCCGAGCAGCAGCATCCCGCGATCGAGGCTCGCCTCGTTCATGGTGTACATGAGGATGCCGCCGAGGATCGGACCGAGGCAGGGCGTCCAGCCGGCGCCGAAGGCGATGCCGACCAGGACGGTCCCGAGGTAGCCGAACGGCTTGTTCGCCAGGTAAAGGCGCCGCTCGCGCGCGAGGAACGACGGGTTGAACACGCCCAGCATGTACAGTCCGAAGAGGATGACGAGCACGCCGCCAATGCGCGTGATCCAGTCGCGGTAGCGGAGCATCATCGACCCGAACAGGGTGGCCGTGGCGCCCAGAGCGAGGAAGATCAGCGTGAAGCCGAGAATGAAGAGCAGGGAGTGCACGAGCGCCGTGCGGCGCGAGTGCTGCACATCCTCGAGGCTCAACCCGGTCACGAAGGTCACGTAACTCGGAATGAGCGGCAGCACACAGGGAGAGAGAAAGCTGAGCAGCCCCGCGGAGAACGCGATCGCAACGCCCAGGGTTGCCGTGTCGTCCATGCCCGGTCCAGGTGAAAGTCCGCCGCCGGCCTCCAGACGCGACCGGCTGGTCCACTGGTATCACGCGATCAAGTATCGCGCGTTTCGACGTGAGCGACGCCCCGCCGATGGACGCCGGGGCCTCGTGGTGCTCCAGATCGACGCGCTCGCGTATGCCGATCTGCGGCGCGCCCTCGAGCTGGGATACTGCCCGACCATGTCGTCCCTGCTCCGCCGACACGACTTCGCCATCCGACGGTGGTTCTGCGGCCTGCCCTCCGCCACGCCCTACTGCCAGGCCGGGTTCTTTCACGGGGAGAACGATGGTATCCCCGCCTTCCGGTTCTACGACAAGCACGCGCGCAAGGTCATCACGTGCAACGCGCCTCACGGCGTGCAGTACATCCGCGACCGCATCCACTCGCCGGGCGCGCTCGCCGGCGGGTCCAGCTACGTCAATCTCCTCGACGGCGACGCACAGACCGTAGGGTTCACCGTCGCCACGCGCGAGCGCATGTCCGTCTGGCAGCGGCTCGGCGGCCAGCGCATGCTGCTCCTCATCCTCCTGCACCCCGTACGCGTCGCCCGCATGGGGCTGCAGGCGGTGTGGGAATGGCTGCGCGAAGAGTGGGAGCGCACAGCCGGCGAGTTCAGCCGCCGCGCCACGCACGCCGAAGGCGTGTTTCCCTTCGTCCGCATCCTCACGAACGTGGTCGTGCGGGAGCTCCAGACGATGGCCGTCATGCTCGACGTGTGGCTCGGCGTCCCGGTAATCTACACGACATTCATGCAGTACGACGAGTTGTCGCACCACTTCGGCCCCGCCAGCCGGCAAGCGCTGAAGGACCTCCGGCGCACGGACGCCCGCATCCGCGAGATCTGGCGGATGATCCGGACGGCTCGGCGCCGGGATTACGACCTCGTGATTCTCTCGGACCACGGATCGACCCCTTCGCGCAGCTATCGCGTGCGCTTCGGGGAACCGCTGGGCGCGACGGTGCAGCGCCTCCTCGATGAAGCGACCGAGATCGCGCGACGTCGGACGCCCCTGTATGCCCTCACGAGCTTCGCCGAGGACAGCGAGTTCGCCGACGTCGGGCCCCACGTCGTGCAGACCGTGGCCGCCGCGGCCCGCCCGTCGCATCGACGGACGCGCTGGCTGATGCGGCGCATCGCGCGGTGGCTGCGCAGCCGCTACGGGCTCCGCGAGCTGCTGTTTCCCGAGAAGTACCGCGTCGATGAGCGCAACGACGTCGTGGTGACGTACAGCTCGTGCCTCGCGCACCTGTACTTCGCCGACACGGCGGAGCAGCTGGAGCAGCAGGACCTCGCGCGTGATCGCCGGCGGGCGGCCCTCTACGCTGGTCTGCTCGCGCACCCGGGGATCGGACTGTTGCTGACGCGCGCCGGTCCCGTGGTGTACGCACAGAGCAGCGCCGGGCGCGCGGTGCTCGAGGAGGGACACCTGGCGGTGCTCGCGGGCACGAACCCGCTCGAGCCCTACGGCGTGGAGCCGTACGTCCTGCGCGCGGTGGAGCATCTCGTCCACCAGCCGAATGCCGGCGACATCGTGATCTTCGGCGCGTACGACGGCTACGACATCGTCTCGTTCGACGACCAGGTCGGCGCCCACGGTTCGGCGGGCGGCGATCAGGTCTACCCGTTCCTGCTCACGCCGCCGGGCCTCGACGTCGCCGGCGAGACGCTGGAGGACGCGAGGGACATCCATCGGGTGATTCTGGCGAAGTACGCGCGGACAGGGAACGAGTAGTGCGTCCTACTGCTCCCTGCTGTTGCGTCTCCCGCCGAGCCGGTCCGCCATCGCCGCCGGTCCCTTCCGTTGGCACTCGAGGCAGACGCCGTGAATCACGAGCCGGTGACGCTGGCGCGCGAACCCGTGCGACTCGGCGATCAGCATCGTCATCCGCTCGAGCCGCTCGTCGCGGAACTCCGTCACGCGGCCGCACAGGTTGCACAGCAGGTGCTCGTGGTGCGGAATGTCGCGCGCCGGCTCGAAGCGCTTGAAGCCCTCCCCGAAGTCGCGCTCAACCGCGAGTCCGCTCGTCACCAGCAGATCGATCGTCCGGTAGACCGTCGCCGTACCGACCGCCGCGCCGCGCATGACGAGCTCCTCCAGCACCTCCTCCGCCGACAGATGCTCCTCGGAGTGCAGGACCACATCGGCGATCGCGAGACGCTGCGCGGTGATCGGGAGATTGTGTTCGCGCAGGTACGCGCGAAACGTCTCCATCACGCGGTCGTCGCGCGCCACGCTGGATCGTCCAGGATCGCCCGCAGGTCGTCAGCCCCGAGGCGTTCGGGCTCCGCGAGCTCGCCCGTACGCCGCTGCACACCGCGCACGACCGCGTCCACGGTGACGAGCGGCGCGTCGGCCTCCGCCACGACCTCGAACTCCCACTTGCCGCGGTCGGGGCCCTTGAGCGTGTGGCGATAGCGCGCAGTGTAGACGGTGTGCCGGCGCGGGCGGACGGGCGAGCGCGGCTCGCGGGCGGCATCGGGTTCCATCGCGACCTCCGGCTCCGTCACGACCTCCGCCAGGGTCACGATCGACTCCTCCATGACGACGTTCGGCTCCGTCACGACGACCGGCTCCGTCACGACGACCGGCTCCGTCACGACGACCGGCTCCGTCTCGACATCCGGCTCCGTCGCGACCACGGCGACCCCGCTCTCCATACCGCCCTGCCGCATCGGCGTGAAGAGATGCACCTCGGTCACGCGGTCGGGGGGCAGGCGTTCCGCGATCTCGCGG
>CAYLPM010000105.1:0-4722 GCA_964385525.1 uncultured Gemmatimonadaceae bacterium | reverse complement strand
TGGTCGGCGCGTGGCGGCGCGTCCTCATTCTCGGGGGCGACTCCGGTGATCTCATTCGCAGCGAGACGATCTGGTCGTTTCGCGCCGACGGCTCGGCGACGAGGTTCGTCGACGTCGTGGACTTCGGTCGCGGTATGGCCGACGGCTTCGTGTCGCCCGCCCGATGGCGGGTGGTAGACCACACGGTGCTGATCGAATGGAGCCCGCCGATGAGCGGCACGCTGCGCCTCGACTATCGCGTCGCCCTCGATGGCGAGTCGGCGATCCTCGGCAACGATCGTTACGCGCTCGTCCACTGACGGAGCGGATGCCGACGAACGGGGCGGGGATGGCGGCGCAGGTGATCGTGGTCGGAGGCGGACCCGCCGGCGCGGCGACCGCATGGGCACTCGCCCGCGCCGGCGTCGCGGTCATGGTCCTCGACCGCGCCCGCTTCCCGCGCGACAAGCCCTGCGCCGAATATCTCAGCCCGCAGGCGTCGCGCGTGCTCGATGCGATGGGAGTGCTCGGCGCCGCGGAGTCGCTCGGTGCGGCGCAACTCGAGGGGATGATCGTACGGGCACCCGGCGGGGCGGTCATCCACGGCGAATTCGCCGCGCGTCACGGGTTTCGCGGCTTCCGGGATCGCGGGCTCGCCCTGCGCCGCCATCTGCTCGACGCGTTGATGCTCGACGCCGCGCGCGACGCCGGCGCGAGCGTTGTGGAGGGTACGCGCGTCGCCGACGTGGTGCGCGATGCGCGCGGTCGCGCGACGGGTGTCTCGGTGCCGGTGCGGGAGGACGCGACCCCGACGCGGCGCGGGGACGACTTCGCCCGGGGAGGCAGGGAACCGACGAGGGAGCTGCGCGCTTCCATCGTCGTCGGCGCGGACGGCCTGCGCTCGATCGTCGCGCGCCGGATGGGGCTCGCGCGTGCCGCACGGTGGCCGCGGCGCATCGCGCTCGTGACGCACTATCGAGGCGTCGGCGGCGTCGGCGCGAACGGCGAGATGCACGTGGAGGCGGAGGGCTATCTTGGCATCGCGGACGTCGGCCGCGGCGAGACGAACGTCGCCCTCGTCGTTCCGGCCAGTCGGATTCGCGCGATGATGACGGAGGGTCCCGCAGCATGCATCGACCGCTGGATTTCCAGTCGGCCCCATCTCGCGGCGCGCTTCGTCTCGGCGGAGCGTGTCGCGCCCGTCCACGCCACGGGGCCGTTCGCCGTGCGCGCTCGGCGCTCTGCCGCTCGCGGGGTTGCGCTGGTGGGTGACGCGTCCGACTTCTTCGATCCGTTCACGGGTGAGGGGATCTACGCCGCGCTTCGCGGCGGCGAACTGCTCGCGCCGTTCATCGTCGAGGCGCTCGCGGCGCGGTCGCCGCGCGCCGCCGACCGGGTGTTGGGAGGATATCGTGCCGCACGTCGCCGCGAATTCGGTGGCAAGTGGATCGTCGAGCGCCTCATCGGTGCGGCGGTCGCGTGGCCGCCTCTCATCGATCGCGCCGCGCGAGCGCTCTCGCATCGCAAGGACCTGGCCGATCTCCTCGTCGGCGTCACCGGCGACTTCGTCCCGGCCCGCGAGGTGCTTCGCCCTTCGTTTCTGTTCTCCATGCTGGTGCCTTCGCGACCGGCGCCCGGATCGTCCGCGGTCACGGCGGCTCCCGCTCCCGCCACCACACGCGCAGCCGCAGCCGCACCCGGAACCGCGTCTGGATCCGCACGTGCCGCCGCTCCCGCACGTGCCGCCGCACCGGCCTCCGCCACCGCACCCGCTCGATCCGAATGATCGATTCGCACGCGTTTCGGAGCGCGCTCGGACGCTTCGCCTCGGGCGTCACAGTGATCACCGCGGTCGATCCCGGCGGAAACGATCACGGCATGACGGCGAGTGCCTTCTGCTCGGTGAGCCTCGATCCCCCGCTCGTTCTCGCGTGCGTGGACGAGCAGGCGGACATGCAGGCGATACTGCAGACCGCCGAACACTTCGGCGTGAGCGTGCTGGGCGAGGAGCAGGAGGCCATCTCCCGGCGGTTCGCGGAGGTGGAGCACGACCGCTTCGATGGCGTGGGCTACGGCCGCGGCGCGTCGGGCGTCGCGTTGCTGGACGGCGCGATCGTGCACCTCGAGTGCCGCATCACCGCGCGGCATCGGGCGGGAGATCACGTGATCGTCGTCGGCGAGGTGCTGGAGGCGACCGCGCGCGGCGCGCGTCCGCTCATCTATTTCCGCGGCGGCTACGCGGCGCTGGAGCGATAGGCCCCGGGATGCCCGCGCTGCTCATCCCGCGCCGCCGTCGCGGCGTCGAACACCTCGACGATCCGCACGCCGATCCACGCGTCGTCAGGCGCTCGCTCTCCGATGTCGCGCGCAGCAACGCCCTGTTCGGCGGTACCAGCGCGGTGCTCGCCGAGCTCGACGATGCGTTCGCGCTGCTGCGCCGGTGCGCGACGCTGCTCGATGTGGGGACTGGGATGGGCGACATTCCGGCCCATGCCCGCGAGCACGCGCGCGCGCGCGGGATCGAGCTCGCGACGTTCGGGCTCGACAGCGTCGAGGTCCTCGCGGAAGCGAGCCGGGCGCGGACGACGGCCGCGGTCCGGGCCGACGCGCTCGCGCTCCCGTTCGCCGACAGGAGCATCGACATCGTGACCTGCTCGCAGGTGCTCCATCATTTCGCGGATGCGGAGGCGCGGCTGGTGGTGCAGGAGCTGCACCGGGTCGCGCGCCACCGCGTGATCATCGCCGACATCCGCCGCAGCTGGCTCGCCGCCGCGGGTATCTGGATGGCCTCCTTCCCGCTCCGCTTTCACCCGGTGAGCCGCCACGACGGCGTGGTCTCCGTGCTGCGCGGCTACACGGCGGCCGAGCTGCGCGGCGTGGTCAGTCGCGCGATCGGGCAGGTCCCGCGCGCGCGCACGCGGCGCGGGTTTCGCGTGACCGCGAGCTGGAGCCCATCGACGTGAGTCGCAGCGTCGTGGCTCGCACGGTTCGGTGGAGGGCCAGGGGGATCCTCGACGTGTCCACTCGGGAGCGTTTCGAATGAACGGCAATCCAGGTTTCGACCTCGGCCCACTCCCTGCAGGTCGCCTCCTCGAGACGGTCGACGAACGACTCGTCCGGGCGCCCGCGGAAGTCATCTTCGCCCTCGCCCGTGATGTCGAGCGCTGGCCCGGCCATCTCGCGCACTACCGCTTCGTGCGGTTTCGGGAACGCGCGAGCGATGGCGGCGGCATCGTGGAAATGGCGGCCAATCGTCCGTTCGGTGCGCTGAACTGGCCGACGTGGTGGCTCTCGGAGATGCAGGTCGACGCGGAGACCCCGCACATCCGGTTCCGCCACATCGGCGGAATCACGACGCGCATGGATGTGGAGTGGAGCTTCGAGCGCGCGGCCGACGGCACGCGCGTACGCATCGTGCACGTGTGGGACGGGCCGTCGTGGCCCCTCATCGGGCGTTTCGCGGCCACGACGGTGATCGGACCGGTGTTCGTGCACGGCATCGCCTCGCGGACGCTCGCGGGGCTCGGGGATGTGGCGGAGCGGATCAGCGAACGCGTGGAGAGTTCAACGTGATGGAGCGGCGACGTGTGGTGGTGACCGGGATCGGTGCCGTGACGCCGATCGGCACCGGCGAGCGCGGACTGTGGGAGGGCCTGCGCGAGCGGCGCTCCGCCGTGCGTTCGCTGAGCCGCTTCGATCCATCGATCTTCCGCAGTCACAACGCCGCGGAAGTGCCGGACTTCGTGCCCACGGACTTTCTCGAGCAGAAGCGCGCCCGGCGGCTGGATCGGTTCGGCCAGTTCTCGGTGGTCGCCGCACGCCTCGCGCTCGAGGACTCCGCGCTCGACCTCGCGCGTGAGGACCGCGAGCGGGTGGGAACGATGATGGGGACGGCACTCGGCGGCATCGCGTACGCCGAGGGCCAGCTCGCCAACTTTCTGCGGGAGGGTCTGCGTGGCGTGGATCCGCTGCTCGCGCTCGCGGTGTTCGGCGGCGCATCGAGCTGCAACATCGCGATCGAGCTGGGCGTCCAGGGGCCGAACAGCACCAACGCGATGAGCTGTGCCTCGGGGACGATCGCGATCGGCGATGGCTTTCGCGAGGTACGCGATGGCTACGCGGACGTCATGCTGTGCGGCGGTGCGGAGGCGCCGCTCGCGCCGCTCTGCTTCGGCGCGTTCGCGATCATCCGCGCGATGTCCACGCGCAACGACGACCCCGAGCACTCCTCGCGCCCCTTCGACAAGGGGCGCGATGGCTTCGTGATGGGCGAGGGCGCCGCGGTCCTGGTGCTCGAGGAGCGCGGCCGGGCCCTCGCGCGCGGCGCGCGGATCTACGCCGAGGTGCTCGGCTTCGGCATGTCGAACGATGCGCACCACATGACTGCGCCGCTCCCCGACGGCAAGCAGGCCGCGCGCGCCATGCAGCGCGCGCTCGATGACGGTCACGTTTCAGCCGGCGAAATCGACTACGTGAACGCACACGGCAGCTCGACCCCACTCAACGATCCGACGGAGACGCTGGCCATCAAGCGCGTCTTCGGCGATCACGCCTTCAAGCTCCAGGTCAGCAGCACCAAGGGCTACTACGGCCACGCCCTCGGCGCCTCCGGCGCGATCGAGGCCGCGATCTGCGCGCAGGCCATCACGAACGAGTGGCTCCCGCCGACGGTCAACCTGGATGAACCGGACGAGGCGTGCGATCTGGACTACATCCCGGGCGACGGGCGGCCGGCGCGGGTGG
>CAYLPM010000104.1:0-2377 GCA_964385525.1 uncultured Gemmatimonadaceae bacterium | reverse complement strand
TGACGACGATCCTCGCTCGCGGCGCCGATGCGGGCCCGGTGCCGTCGTGGTTCCTCGAGCGCAACTGGGTCGATCTGCGCGACGTGCTCGTCCAGCGCATCCGCAGCGATCCGCTGCGCCGGGAGGCGATCACCGGCTGGTATCGCGCGCAGCACCCGGCGGTGCGCAGGTGGCTTCGGCCGATCGAGGACGCGCTCATCGAGGTGGCGACGCAGGCGATCCTCCAGACTCCGCATCGTGCTCCACTCGCGCCATACGGCGGCGAGGATCGGGTCGCGGAAAGGGTGAGGACGGCGGTGGGGTTCCGCGGGGAGCCGGCGCGCGTGCGCCTGTCCGCCTATCTCGCCCGCCTTACTCCCGGCACCGAGTGGTACGAGACGATCCGCGAGATCATGGATCCCGCGTCGGCGCCGCGAGGGGCTCGGGGTTCCAGCTGAGCCTCACACCGATGCCGTGCAGGACGGTAGATCGGCGGCACCCTCGTGTGCCAGAACGGATGCGTGCATACTTGGGGCTCCATGACCACACCGAGCACCGCCGGAGGCATCGATGACCCCCACCCGCCGCGACTTCCTCGTCACCTCCTCCGCCGCGGCGCTCGGCATCGCATTGGGGCGCCCGCTGTCCGCGCTCGGATGGTCGCAGGCGCAGGCACAGCCGGTGTTCACGCCGATCCGCCGGAACACCGGCACGTTCACGATGCGCGGCGGGACCGTCGGCTGGCTGGTGAACACCGGCGGCGTCGCGGTGGTCGACACGCAGTTCGAGGTCGAGGCGCGCGCGTTGCTCGAAGGTCTGCAGAGTCGATCGAACGACCGCGGTGTCGACGTGCTGCTCAACACGCACCATCACGGCGACCACACGTCCGGCAACCCGGTCTTCCGCGGAGTCGCGCGACGCGTCGTCGCGCACGGCATGGCGGACCAGCACATGCGTCGCGCACCCGGGGGGCAGCAACCGCAACCACGGCAGCCGAACGCACCGGAGCCACTGTACCCGGACACGACGTTCACGCACATGTGGTCGGCCGACGTCGGCGACGAGCGTCTCATCGCCCGGCACCACGGGCGCGCGCACACGAGCGGGGATGCCGTGATCACGTTCGAGCGGGCGAACGTGGTGCACATGGGCGACCTCATGTTCCACCGGCGCCATCCCGTCGTCGACGCAGCGGCCGGCGCATCGATGCGGAACTGGGCGCGCGTGCTCGACCAGGTCGTGAACGCGCATGCGCCCGACACGATCTACATCTTCGGCCACACGAATACCGGGCTCCCGGTCACCGGCAATGCCGGCGAGCTGCTGCGGTTCCGGGACTACCTCGGCGCGGTCCTCGCGTTCGTCGAGCGGCAGGTGCAGGCTGGCCGCTCGCGGGACGAGATCCTCGGGATGCGCGATCCCCTCGCGGGCTTCGACGAGTGGGGACGGTTCGGGCAGCCGGGCGGGCGCGACCCGCTCACCGTGGCGTACGACGAGGCTACGACGGGGACGTAGGCGCCCGGCGCAGGGCCGGGATGCGTCGCGGCCTTGCTGACTCCACTCGCCCGGCTGGAATCCCCGACAAATAATCCGGACCTTCCCGACGGAATCGCGCCGCGTCTCGCGCGAACATTGAACTGTCGTCTCCAGCTCCATCGCAGCGGTCAGTCCGGTCACAGGCCAGCCAGCCGGAGAGCCAGAAGGCATGTTCGCGATACGCATACACGGCCGAGGCGGACAGGGCGTGGTCACGGGAGCCGAGCTGCTGTCCGTGGCCGCCTTTCTCGAGGGCCGCCATTCGCAGGCATTCCCGAGCTTCGGGTCGGAACGTACCGGTGCGCCGGTGGTCGCGTTCTGTCGGATCGATGATCGGGAGATCAGGCTGCGCGAGCCGATCGAGGCGCCGGATGCGGTGATCGTGCAGGATCCGACGCTCCTCCATTCGGTGGACGTTTTCCAGGGCCTCGCCGCCGGCGGTCACGTCCTGATCAACAGTGCGCGTTCGCCGGCCGAGCTCGGGCTCGAAGCGCTCCTCTCGCGGCCCGGAGAGGATCGCGTACGGACCGTCGACGCCACCGCGCTCGCGCTCGAGCACATCGGACGGCCGGTACCGAACGCCGTGCTGCTCGGTGCCTTCGCGGCGCAATGCCCCATCGTCACCATCGCGTCCGTGTGCGCCGCCATCCGGGAGCGTTTTCCGACGGCTCTCGCCGAGCGCAACGTGCGAGCGGCCACGGCTGCGCACGACGCGAGCATGGCAACCCACGCGCAGGAGGTCGCCCATGCTCAGGCAGATTGAAGGCTCGCGAGCGGTCGCCGAGACGATCGCCCTCTGCCGGCCCGAGGTGATCTGCGCATATCCCATCACGCCGCAGACGCACATCGTCGAAGCACTGGG
>CAYLPM010000103.1:0-11716 GCA_964385525.1 uncultured Gemmatimonadaceae bacterium | reverse complement strand
ACGCGACCAACGGCTCATTCAGCGCCGTCGATCCCTCGGGCATCCGGGACATCGACCCGATCCGGCCCACGATCAACGAGGTGTACGAGGTCGGCTACACGGGCGACTGGCGCGACCAGGTGAGGTTCACGGCCGACGTCTACTACGAGAAGAAGCACGATTTCGTAGGCCCGCTCGTGGTCGAGACGCCAAACGCGTTCCTCGATCCGGTGACACTGACCGGCTATCTGATGGGACTCGGCTACACGCAACCGCAGGCGCAGGGGATCGCGACCGCCGCGACGCAGATTCCGGTCGGCACCATCACGCCGGAGTCGGACCTGACGGACGCGCCGGACCTGATGCTCACGTACCGCAACTTCGGCGAGGTCGATCTCTGGGGCGCCGACCTGGGCATCGAGGCGCACCTCACCGACCGCATTTCCGTCGAGGCAACCCATTCGTTCGTGAGCGATGACTTCTTCCCGGCCAGCGACCTCGGTGGCCTGTCGGACATCGCCCTGAACGCGCCGAAGAACAAGTCGTCGGTCGGCCTCCGGTTCCGCGACGAGGATCGCGGGCTGTCGCTCGGCGCGCGGGGCCGGTTCGCCGAGGGGTTCCCGATGAACTCGGGCATCTACGTGGGCGACATCGACCGCTCGCGCCAGCTCGATCTGTCGTTCGCCTGGACGCTGCCGTTCGCCGCGCAGGCAATGTTCTCGATCGATGCGACGAACGTGCTCGACGAGCGGCACCGGCAATTCATCGGCGGACCGGCGATCGGCCGCTTCGTGATGACGAAGCTGCAGTATACGTTCTGAGGGTCGATTCATTGTCGCCCGGTTCAGGATGAAACTGGTGGGCCGGCATCTCGTGTGAAACCGCAGAGGGCGCGGAGGCGAGCCACGACGGACGCCCTCTGACACGATGGCGGATCGCAGAGGAGCGCAGAGGAATGCGGGAGATGCCTCTCCCGCGTTTCTCTCGTGCTTTTGTTTCGTACGATCCTTCCAGTGTGTTGGCCACGGCCTCATTGCCCTCCGCGTATTTCCGCGTACCCCTCCGCGTATCCCTCCGCGTTCCTCTTCGTATCCTCCGCGTTCCTCTGCGGTTCGTCTTTGGTCTTCGCCTTCGGATTGGCCCGGTCCCTCGGCACTGCCCGGAGTGCCCGGCTTCCTCCGCCCCGATTAGACTTCACCCCGACGACGCACGCACCCCACAGGAGACCCCCGGCAGGTGGAAGCCAGTATCGACTCGCGCACGCTCGCCGCGGCCATCCGCCGGCGCCGGACGTTCGCCATCATCAGTCATCCCGATGCCGGGAAGACCACGCTCACCGAGAAGCTGCTGCTGTACGGGGGCGCCATCCATCTCGCGGGCTCGGTGAAGGCGCGCCGCGCCCAGCGGCACGCGACGTCCGACTGGATGAAGCTCGAGCAGGAACGGGGAATCTCCGTGACCTCGAGCGTCATGCAGTTCGAGTACGAGGGGTTTCAGGTGAACCTCCTCGACACGCCCGGCCACGAGGATTTCTCCGAGGACACCTTCCGGACGCTCGTCGCGGCCGACAGCGCCGTCATGCTGCTCGACAATCGCCGGGGCGTGGAAGCGCGCACGCGGCAGCTGTTCGAGGTCTGCAAGCGGCGGCGCATGCCGATCTTCACCTTCGTCAACAAGTGTGACCGTGTGGGCGAGGATCCGCTCAAGCTGGTGAGCGATGTCGAGGCCGATCTCGGCATCATGTGCCACGCGATGACGTGGCCGATCTTCGAGGGCTCGGCGTTCGTGGGCGTGTACGACCGCCTGCACCGGCTGGTGCATCTCTTCGGCCGCGGCCAGGACCACGGGGCGACGCGCGCCGCGGTGCAGGTGGCGCAGCTCGACGGCGAGCCGACCCGCGCCCTGCTCGGCGAAGAGGCCCACGAGCGGCTCCTGCACGACATCACGCTGCTCGATGAGGCGGGGCACCCGTTCGACCAGGAGGCCCTCGAGGCGGGGGACCTGACGCCGGTGTTCTTCGGCAGCGCGCTGACGAACTTCGGCGTCGAACCATTCCTGCGCGAGTTCCTGCGGCTCGCGCCGGCGCCGCTGCCGCGCGAGTCGACCGTCGGCCAGATCGACCCGACGGACGAGTCGTTCTCCGGCTTCGTGTTCAAGATCCAGGCGAACATGGATCCACGGCATCGCGACCGCGTGGCGTTCGTGCGCATCTGCTCCGGCCACTTCACCGCCGGTATGCAGGTGACGCACGTGCGGTCGGGCAAGCCGATGCGGCTGGCCGCGCCGCAGCAGTTCCTGGCGCGCGAACGGAGTCTGATCGAGGAGGCGTGGCCAGGCGACGTCATCGGAATCATGGATCGCGGCGCGCTGCGGATCGGCGATACGCTCGCCGAAGATCCGCGCGTCGAGTTCAGCGGAATTCCGCGCTTCGCGCCCGAGCACTTCTCGCGCATCGTGCCCTCGGATCCGATGCGTCGGAAGCAGCTCGATGCCGGGCTGCGCCAGCTCTCGGAGGAGGGGGCGGCCCAGGTCTTCTACACATCCGCGACCGACATCGCCGGTCCGACGCCGATCGTCGGTGCCGTCGGACTCCTCCAGTTCGACGTCATGCTCCACCGGCTCGAGCACGAGTACGGCGTGACCTGCCGCCTCGAGAAGGTCTCCGGCCGGTATCCACGCTGGGTCGTGGGTCCCGGCGCGGAGGTCGAGCGGATCGCGCAGGATCCCGGGCGGACCCTGCTCTTCGACGCGCGCGGACAACCGCTGATCCTGTTCGACAGCGAGTGGAGCATGCAGTGGGCGATCGACAACGAGCGCGGCGTCGTCTTTCACGAGGTCGCGCCGTAGGATCGACGCGGCGAGCACGCTCCATGCACTGCCCGGGGTTCGTGCCCGGAACAAGGAGGACCGTTGTCAAGGACCACCGAGCTCGCGATCGACGTCCGCAACTTCGACATTGCGTCCATGCTCCGCTGCGGGAGCAGGATTCGACAGGCCGGCAGCACCGCACCGTCGCATGAGGAAGCCGCGCGGCGCATCGTGCGGCTGCTCTACGAGGTGTGCGTCGACCCCGAGTCCGGCGAGCGGACCTCGGCGCTCGTCCGGTTCTACAAGACGCACGAATACGCGCGACTCGATCCGGTGAGGCAGACGTTCGCGCGCCGGCAGCTCCGAGGCACCGCGCCGTCCCCGACCATGCGGTCGCTCATCCTCCTCGGCTCGGCCGGCATCGAGCAGGAGTGGAACGACCCTCTCCAGTCGAAGGCGCACCTGGCGATTCCCCTGGCGAGCGAGTCGATGGTGCTGGAGGCCCCGATGATCGCCCGCCTCTTCGAGCAGTTCGGCATTGCGCCGAAGGAGGTGCTGGCCCCATCTCCCGAGGCGCTCCCCGACCGGGAGGGGCGGACGTACAACGTCTTCCACGTCGAAAACGCCGCGGGGAGCCCCTTCATTCCCGTTCAGCGGGAGTTCGTACAGAAGTACGGGATCCGCTCGGTCGTCGGTTTCGGGGGGAAGCTCCGCTCCGGCAACCTGTTCGCGACGATCCTCTTCTCTCGCGCGGACATTCCCAGGGAGAGCGCCAAGCGGTTCCGCCCGCTGGCGGTGGAGGCGAAGGCGGGGCTGTTTTTCCTCGACGAGGAGAAGACCTTCTCGGAGTAGGAGGGCCCCTCCGCATTGTGCCCGGCGGTCCGGCGAATATGTTATCCCGAGCCGCCGCCCCGTCCGCTCGGGACGATCGCGTCGACCTCCCCGCCTCCGAACGAGGACCCACGCATGCCGCGGGATCACGCCCTCTTGCGCCGCGCCGCCGCATTCGCCGCCGCGTCGTTCGCCCTCGTGCTCGGCACCGCCGTCGCGGGTGCGCAACGCGCGAGGCCCGTCGTCGCCGAGACGTCGCCGGCGGTGACCGCGCCCGTGACGCCGCTCGGCCACATGGTCGGTCTCGCCACCAGCGAGCTCGCCCCCGTCGTCGAGCAGTATTCGGCGGATCGCAGCGCCCTCAATCGCCGGTACGACACGGACTACTCGCCGGGACGACGCGAGCGCATGCGACGGTTCTACTCCGGGTGGCGCGATCAGCTTCGCGCGCTGGAGTTCGACCGGCTGGGACTCGAGGGGCGAATGGACTACATCCTCCTCGACACGCGCGCGCGCGCCGAGCTCGCGCAGATCGTCCGTGAGGACAGCCTGGGCGCGGAAATGGCGCCGATGGCGGGCTTCGCCAGCCTGATCGCGGATCTCCAGGAGGCGCGCCGCCGGCTCGAGCCGATCGATCCGCCGAAGGTGGCGCGGGCGCTGACCGATCTCGCGCGTGAGATCGACACCGCGCGGACGCGAATCGAGCGCACCACTCGCCGCGACAGCAGCGCGCGGGGGCCGATCGCGGCGTCGGATACGGCGATTGGCGGCCCGTCCGCCGGCAACGGCAACGCCGGTGTCGCAGTCGCGCGGGACACCGCGCGCCAGCGCCGGATCGTCGCCGCGCGCAGCGCCGCGTACGTCGAAGAGTCGCGCGAGACGATGGAGCAGTGGTACGGCTACTACGCGGGCTACGATCCGATCTTCACGTGGTGGGTCGCCGAGCCGTACAAGCGCGCGGACTCGGCGATGCAGAAGTACGTGAAGGTGCTGCGCGAGCGGATCGTCGGCGTGAAGGAGGGTGAGGATCCACCGATCATCGGCGACCCGATCGGCTCCGCCGCCCTGCGCGCCGACCTGGACCTGCAGCTCGTGCCGTACACGCCCGAGGAGCTGCTGGCGATCGCCGAGCGCGAGTTCGCCTGGTGCGAGCTCGAGATGCGGAAGGCATCACGCGAGATGGGGTTCGGCGACGACTGGAAAGCGGCGATCGAGCAGGTGAAGCAGAGCTTCGTGGAGCCCGGCAAACAGCCGGAGCTGATTCGCGACCTCGCGCGCGAGGCGATCGAGTTCGTCGAGCGCCACGACCTCGTGACGGTCCCGCCGCTCGCCAAGGAAGTGTGGCGGATGGAGATGATGACGCCGGAGGCGCAGAAGGTGAGCCCCTTCTTCCTCGGCGGCGAGGTGATTCGCGTCTCGTATCCCACCGACGCGATGGCGCACGACGACAAGCTCATGAGCCTGCGCGGCAACAATCCGCATTTCTCGAAGGCCACCGTGCATCACGAGCTCATCCCCGGCCATCATCTCCAGGGGTTCATGACGTCGCGGTACAACAACCACCGGGGGGCGTTCGGCACGCCGTTCTGGAGCGAGGGATGGGCGTTCTACTGGGAGATGCTGCTCTGGGACATGGGCTTCCCGAGCACGCCCGAGGATCGCATCGGGTTCCTGTTCTGGCGCACGCACCGCGCGGCCCGGATCATCTTCTCCGTGCGCTTCCACACCGGCACGATGACGCCGCAGGAGGCCGTCGATTTCCTCGTCGACCGCGTGGGGCACGAGCGGGCGAACGCCGAGGCGGAGGTGCGTCGCTCGGTGGACAGCGGCCGGTATCCGCCGGTGTACCAGCTCGCGTACATGATCGGCGCTCTGCAGTTCCGCGCGCTTCACGAGGAGCTCGTGGGCTCCGGCCGCATGACGAACAAGCAGTTCCACGATGCGATCCTGCAGGGCGGCACGATGCCCGTGGAGATGGTGCGGGCGCGCCTGACCAACCAGCGGCTGGCCCGCGACTACCGGCCGAGCTGGCGCTTTGCCGGTACGCTGCCCGCCGCGCGGTGAGACACTGACCTCGATCTCGGAGAAGAGATGACCACGAGACTCGCTCTGCTGCTCGCGCTGCTGGTCGGCGCCATGGCACGACCGGCGTCGGCGCAGCAGCAACCACCCGCGGGGCAGCAGGGTGCCCAGCCTCAGGAGGAGGACGCGCAGCAGCGCCGAGGCGTGCTCCCCGCGCCCGATCGCCGCGCCGGCGAAGGGGTGGGTCCCTTCCGCACGCTGGCGATCCGCAACGCGATCCTGATCGATGGCAGCGGTGCGCCGCCGCGCGGACCGGTGACGATCATCATCCGCGGGAACCGCATCGCGTCGATCGGCGGATCGACGGCGGAGGCGGACACGGTGATCGACGCCAACGGCATGTACGTCATGCCGGGGTTCATCGACCTCCACACGCACACGGGCGGCGTGCCCAAGGCGCCCGAGGCGGAGTACGTCTACAAGCTGTGGCTGGCGCACGGCGTCACCACGACGCGCGACGCCGGTGCGGGCGGCTCGGACTTCATCCTGAACGAGCGCGCGCGGAGCGCGAAGAACGAGATCGTCGCGCCGCGCATCTTCGCCTACGCGCGTCCCGGGTCGGGGAGCGGTTGGGAAGGCGGTCGCATCGACACGCCGGCAAAGGCCCGCGAATGGGTGCGGTGGGCGGCGAACAAGGGCATCGACGGCATGAAGCTCGGCGCCGAGCGTCCCGAGATCATGGGGGCGCTGCTCGACGAGGCGAAGAAGCACGGACTCGGCTCGATGGCGCACCTCAACCAGCTCGGCGTGCACGAGATGAACGCGATCGACGCCGCGCGGCTCGGCCTGGGCACGGTCACGCACTTCTACGGGCTGTTCGAGTCGATGTACAGGGACGCCGACATCCAGCCGTTCCCGACGGACTACAACTACGCCGACGAGCAGAACCGCTTCGGGTACGTCGCGCGCCAGTGGAACATGGTCCACCCGCGCGGGAGCGACGAATGGACCGCGCTGCTGAAGGAGTTCAAGGAGCTCGACGTGACGCTCGATCCGACGATGGCGATCTACGTCGCCGGACGCGACGTGGCGCGCGCCCGCACGCTCGAGTGGCACGACCGCTACACGCTCCCATCGCTGCGCGCGTACTACGAGCCGAGCCGGCGCAATCACGGATCGTACTGGTTCGACTGGACGACCGAAGATGAGGTCGCGTGGCGGAACTTCTACCGCGTCTGGATGCAGTTCCTCGTCGACTACAAGAACATCGGCGGCCGCGTGACGACCGGCTCCGACGCGGGCTTCATCTATTCCACGTACGGCTTCGGCTACATCCAGGAGTTCGAGTTGCTCCAGGAAGCGGGATTCACGCCGCTGGAAGTGCTGCGCGCGGCGACGTATCACGGCGCGCAGACGCTCCACAAGCCCAAGGGCACGCCGATCGAGATCGGCGTCGTCCGGCCGGGGATGCTCGCGGATCTCGTCATGGTCGAGGAGAATCCGCTCCAGAACTTCAAGGTGCTCTACGGCACGGGCGCGGTGCGCCTCAACGACGAGACGGATGTCGTCGAGCGCGTGGGCGGCGTCCGCTACACGATCAAGGACGGCATCATCTACGATGCGAAGGCGCTGCTGGCGGACGTCGCCCGCATGGTGGAGGAAGCAAAGGCACGGGAGCGCGTCGCGGATCGGGCCAGCACGCCGTGACCGCGCTCGGCCGGGCCGTGGAGGTCGAGCGGCTCGCCAGCCTGGTCGGCGGTGAGTGGCGGAGGAGCGAGTGCGAGGACTGGCACCCGCACCTGAATCCCTCGGACGAGCGCGATGTCGTGGCGCTCGTGCCCGAGGGGACGGCGGATGATGTCGCCGCCGCCGTCTCTGCGGCGGCCGCCGCGGTGGGGCCATGGAGCGCGCTCACGGGACCGGCGCGCGCGGAGCACCTCCACCGCTGGGCCGCCGCCATCGGAGACCGGCAGGAGGCGCTGGCGCAGGAGATGGCGCGCGAAGTCGGCAAACCGATCGGCGAAGCGCGCGGGGAGGTCGCGCGGTGCATCACGATCCTCCGCTACTACGCCGGTGAAGCGGTCCGCGACATCGGCGAGGTGATTCCCGCGCAGGTCCCCGGTGCCCTGCAGTTCACTCTGCGCGAGCCGCTCGGCGTCGTCGCCCTGATCACGCCGTGGAACTTTCCGCTGGCCATCCCGCTGTGGAAGGCGGCTCCCGCGCTCGCGTTCGGCAACGTCGTCGTGCTCAAGCCGTCGGAGATGGCGTCGCGGATGGCGATGCTGCTGGGCGAGACGGCCATCGCCGCCGGACTGCCGGGCGGCGTGTTCAACATCCTGCTCGGGCGCGGCGCCATGGGCGCGGCACTGATCACGGCGCCGGACGTGCGGGGCGTGAGCTTCACCGGCTCCGGACGCGTCGGGGCGGAAGTGGCGAGCGCCGCCGCGATGCGCAACATCCCGCACCAGACCGAAATGGGCGGGAAGAACGTCGCGATCGTGCTTCGCGATGCCGATCTCGTCCGGGCCGCGTCGCTCACGGCCGCCGGAGCGATGCGCTACGCGGGACAGAAGTGCACCTCCACGAGCCGTGTCGTGATCGCCAGGGAAGTCGAGCGCGAATTCCTGGCGGAGCTGCGACGCCACGTCGAAGCGCTGCCGGTCGGCCCCGTGACGGACGCGAACACCGCCATCGGTCCCGTCATCACCGATCGCGCGCGCGCATCCATCCGCCACGTGCTCGACGAGGCGCGAGCGGAAAGCGTGTACTCCGGTACCTTGCCCGAGTCGGCCGAGCTCTCGCACGGCTACTTCATGGCGCCGCTCATCCTTCGGAACGTCGCGACCGACTCGGCGCTCGCGCAGCGAGAGCTCTTCGGCCCCGTGCTGGCCGCGTTCACCGCCGATGATCCCCGGCATGCGATCGCGATCGCCAACGCGACCGCGTACGGGCTCAGCGCGACGCTGTTCACGCGTGATCTGCGGGCCGCGCTCGCCTACGTGCACGAGATCGAGGCGGGGCTCGTGCGCGTGAACGGCGACACGACCGGCGTGGATCCGCACGCGCCCTTCGGTGGGATGAAGGGCTCGAGCTCGGGGACGCGGGAGCAGGGTCGGGCCGCGCGCGAGTTCTACACCCGGACGAAGACGGTGCAGATCAATCCGTGAGCGAGTCGCTGCGCGTCATCGATTCACACACGGAAGGCGAGCCCACGCGCGTCGTCGTGAAAGGATGGCCCGCGCTCCAGTCGCGGACGATGCGCGAGCGACGCGACGAGATGCACCGCCTGCACGACCGATTGCGGCGCGCGGTGGTCTGCGAGCCGCGGGGGCACGCGGCCATGGTCGGCGCGCTGCTCACGCCCCCGGTTACGCCGGGTGCCGCGGCCGGGATCGTCTTCTTCAACAATGCCACGTATCTCGGCATGTGCGGCCACGGGCTCATCGGCGTCGCGCGGACGCTCCAGCATCTCGGCCGCCTGCAGCCCGGACTCGCGCGGTTCGACACGCCCGCGGGCGCGGTGGCGGCGGACCTCGCGGCCGATGGATCGGTCACGATCGAGAACGTGCCGTCGAGGCTGCACGCGCGCGACGTCCGCATCGACGTGCCGGACATCGGCTCCGTCACCGGCGATGTCGCGTACGGCGGAAACTGGTTCTTCCTGGCGCATCTACCCGGTCCGTCCATTCCGCTCACCCTCGAGCACGCGGCCGAGCTCACGCGGCTGACCCGCGCCATCCAGCGCGCCCTGCGCGAGGCGGGGATCACCGGAGCCGACGGCGCCGAGATCGATCACGTCGAGCTCAGCGGGCCGTCGGTGCGCGCGGACGCCGACGCGCGGAACTTCGTGCTGTGCTCGGGCGGCGAGTTCGACCGCTCGCCGTGCGGCACGGGTACGTCGGCCGTGATGGCCGCGCGACACGCGCGTGGAGCACTCGCGCTCGGCGAGCACTGGCGGCAGGAGAGCATCACCGGCAGCCTGCTCACCGGATGGCTGCGTGCCGGCGCCGGCGGCGACGTGATTCCGCATCTGCGCGGGACCGCCTTCGTCACCGGCGAGGCGACGCTGCGATTCGACCCGCGCGATCCCTTCCGCTTCGGGATCCCGGCCGGGTGAGCGCCGGCACTCCGCACCCGGACGCGATCGTCATCGGCGCCGGGATCGTCGGCGCGGCGTGCGCCGCCGCCCTGGCACGGCGCGGCGCGCGCGTGCTCGTGCTCGAGGCCCGACACGCGGCGAGTGGGGCGACGGCGGCGGGGATGGGACATCTCGTCGTGATGGATGACTCGCCGGCGCAGCTCGCGCTCACGGCCTGGTCGCAACGACTCTGGTGGGCCCTCGCGCCCTCGCTGCCGGCAGCCGCCGAGATCGAGCGGTGCGGCACGCTCTGGCTCGCGGAGGACGATGCGCAGCTCGAGATGGTGCGCGCCAAGCAGGCGCTGTACGCGAGCGTCGGCGTCGCCGCGGAAGTCCTCGGCGAGCGCGCGCTGCAAGAGGCCGAGCCGCACCTGCGCGCGGGGCTTGCGGGCGCGCTGTTCGTCCCTTCCGACGGCGTGCTCTACCAGCCGGTCGCGACGCTCGCGCTCCTGGACGTGGCGCGGGCGCACGGCGCGGTCGTGCGGGACGGTGCGCACGTCGCGTCGATCGGCCCGCACGAGGTGCGCTGCGACGACCAGGTGCTGCGCGCGGCCGCGATCGTCCTCGCGGGCGGCGCCGAGTCGACGGGGCTCGTCCCGGCGCTCCCGATCGTGCCGCGCAAGGGACACCTCGTCGTGACTGATCGGCATCCGGGGCTGTGCCGGCACCAGCTCGTCGAGCTCGGATACCTGCGGAGCGCGCACGCGATGAGCGAGGACTCGGTCGCCTTCAACGTGCAGCCGCGGGCCACCGGCCAGCTGCTCATCGGCTCGTCGCGGCAGCTCGCCGGCTGGGACCAGGCCGTGGATCGCGCCATCGTGCGACGCATGCTGGCGCGTGCGCGTGCGTTCATGCCGGTGCTCGACACGGTGAGCGCGATTCGCACCTGGACCGGCTTTCGTCCCGCGACGCCGGACGGGCTGCCGCTGATCGGTCGATGGGAGGACGAGGAGCGCGCGCTGGATGGGCTCTGGGTCGCCGCCGGCCACGAGGGATTGGGGATCGCGACCTCGCTGGGCACGGCGGAGCTGCTCGTGGATCTGGTCCTCGGCCGCGCGCCCGAACTGGACCCGACGCCCTATTCGCCGGCGCGCTTCGCCGCGCCGGCGCATCACGCCGCATGACCGACCGCATCGAGATCGTGGCCGATGGCGTGCCGCTGCGCGCACGCGCGGGAACGAGCGTCGCCGTCGCGCTGCTCGAGGCTGGCGTCACGTCGTTCCGCGCATCGGTGACCGGCGAGCCGCGCGCGCCGGTGTGCGGGATGGGCAGTTGCTTCGAGTGTCGCGTGGTGATCGATGGCATCGCGCATCGTCGTGCCTGTCTCGTCATCGTGCGGCCGGGCATGACGGTGACCACCACAGGGTCGAGACCGTGACCCTCGAGACCCTCGCCGGCGGCTCTCGCGGCTCGCAGGGCGTCGTGTCGGCCGACGTGGCCATCGTCGGCGCCGGACCCGCGGGCATGGCGGCCGCGATCGCGGCCGCGGAATCCGGAGCGGCCGTCATGATCGTGGATTCCGGTGTGGCACCGGGAGGCCAGATCTGGCGGCACCGCGAGCGGTCGAGCCTCACGCCGCGCGCCCGTACGTGGCTCACGCGCTTCGAGCGCTGCGGTGCCGGCACGCTGATGGGGGCGAACGTCGTCGATGCGCGCGTCGCCTGCGCGCACGACGTCGCGGCACGATCTCCGCAGGGGAGGCCACCCGGCGAGCGCAATTCTCCGCGATCGTCCGGGCCTCTTCCGCCCATCGACGACGAGAACGACACGGCGGACGTCCGGGTCGAGCTCGACGTCGAGCGGGGGACAGACGCGCTCCGAGTGCTCGCACGTCGCCTCGTGATCGCGACCGGTGCGCGCGAACGCCTGCTCCCGTTCCCCGGCTGGACACTCCCGGGCGTGGTCGGCATTGGCGGCGCGCAGGCGCTGCTGAAATCC
>CAYLPM010000102.1:0-19596 GCA_964385525.1 uncultured Gemmatimonadaceae bacterium | reverse complement strand
CTCCGCCGGGGTTCCGACGCGCCGGACGAGGGGTACGAATTCTATGATGTCACGGCCTGGTCGCGCCCGGTCGCGTTCGGCGTCGAGGCGTTCTGGACGGAGGATGCACCGGCGGTCGCGGGCGACTTCCTGACGATCGCTGGCCCCCCGGCGACCGGCACCATACCCGGCGCGAACCGGCTGCCGGTCGCGATCTCGGGCGGCATCGTGGCCGGCGCCGGCGCACGCACCGCGTACGTGTTCGGCCCTGAGCGGCAGGGCGCCGCACGACTCGTCTACCGGCTCCTCGACCAGGGCTACCGCGTCTCGGTCGCGACGCGGGAGATCGAAGCCGGCGGCCGCCGCTGGCCCCGCGGCTCCTACGTCGTGCGCGTCACGCGCAACGACACCACGCTGCACGCGCGCCTCGACGCGCTCGCCCGCACGAGCGGCGTGGAGGTCACCGGCGTCAACTCGGCGTTCACCGGCGACGCACAGTTCGGGATTGGTTCGGAGAACGTCGTCAACCTCGAGAAGCCCGAGATCGCCGTGCTGGCCGACGATGGCATCAGCCAGACATCGTTCGGCGCGCTCTGGTGGGCGCTCGAGCAGCGCTACGGCATCCCGTTCACCCACCTCCCGCTCGGCGACGCCGGCGGCGATCTCTCGCGCTTCAACGTGATCATCATCCCGCCCGGCTCACCCGCCCGCATCGGCTCCGGCGGCGCGAGCAACCTGCGCGAGTGGGTGAGCGCCGGCGGCACACTCATCACGATGGGCGGGGCATCGTCGTGGGCGGCGACCGAGGGAGCGAACCTCACCAGCGCGCGCCGCGTCGGCAGCGATACCACGGCACGGGACACGACCGGCATCCCCGGCACCGCGGCGGACACCGCGACGCGGCGTGCCGCCCAGCCGGCGGAAGCGCGCGACGACCTGCTCGCGGTCACCAGTCCATCAGCGAACAACGCATCACCGGTTTCCGTCCCCGGCTCGCACTTCGACGTGCAGCTCGATCGCACGCACTGGCTGACCCACGGCTACGACCAGCCGCGGCTGACGGTGATGGTGAACGGCAGCTCGTTCCTGAGCCTGTCGAAGGAAGGCGCGAACGTCGCGGTCTTCCCGAGCTCCGGCCCGCTGCACCGGGCGGGATTCACCTGGCCCGACAACACCGAGCGCCTGCTGCGCGGCACGTCGCTGCTGATCCACGAGCCGACGGGTCGCGGACACGTCGTGCTGTTTCAGAACGAGCCGATGTTCCGCGGATGGTGGCGGGCGCTCGACCGGATGGTGCTCAACGCGATACTGCTGGGCCCGAGCATGTGAACGACAACGAGTGGACGGTGCACAGCCGACCGCGAACAGCGAGTCCCCCAGCATCCCGCACTGCCCGCTGACGGCTGAACACCGCTCCCCCCCTGTCGTCCCGGCCTCACATCCGGGTCGTGATGATGCGTCCGCTCGACGGCACCACCTGCAATTGCCGAAGCCCCTGGAGCGACCGCTCGATCTCCAGTCGGAGCTGGTCGTCGATCCGGAGGTCGTAGACGCCGCCCGAGCCAGAGGAGTCGCCGCCGAGTCGCGGATCCACCGAGCGGCGGATCGCATCGCGGCGCTGCCAGAGCGAGTCCAGCGGCTCGACGCGGCCCGGCTGCATGCCCGGAATGGTGCCAATGATCACGTTCGGCGCAGCGAAGGCGGCGGCGCCGGTGCCGCCGATCCGCATCACCGCATCATCTCCCTTGTACACGTCCTCGTAGCGCCCCACCTCGACCGTGACGTCGCGGAAACGGCCATCGCTCCACACGCGCAGCCGGACCGTCGCGCCAGGCTCGAGCTTCTCGATCTCGCGGGCGAGCCGGCTCGACCTGGTGCTGGCGACCATCGCGTCGCCCACATCCGCGGCGGGTACGCGCAGGTCCACGCCATCGATCGCGGCGATCCGGTGCCCTTCGATGATCCCGGCGCGCTCCGCCGGACCGCCGGGCGCCACGCCGGTAACGAATACGCCCAGCGTGTCGCGGTGGGAGCCGGTGGATTGGAGGCTGACGCCTATCACCGGCCGGCTCGATGCATCCCTGCGCAGGAACGAACCGTACACGCCGGTCGAGCCGATGTACTGCGCGCCTTCGGCGGCCCGCAGCTTCACCTCGCGAGTCCGGCCGGCGGACCAGACGCGGAGCGTGACCTCCTCGCCCTCCTCGACCTTTTCCAGCTCGCGCTCGAGCCGGCGGCGGAGGATCATCGACATGTCGGGCTCACCGGCGTCGGCGGCGGACAATGACAAGGGAACGCCGTTGACCGAGACGAGCCGGTCTCCCTCGATGATGCCGGCCGTTTCCGCCGGCCCGTCGGACGTGATCGACGTGACGAGCAGGCCGAGGGTATCCCGGACGCTCCCCGATGCGACGGCGAGGCCGAGCTTGCCGCTCGACCGTCCGCTGAAGACCGAGGTGGCGATGGCGGCGCCAGGCGACTGCCGGACGCGAACTTCCTGGGACTGGCCGACGGCGCTCACGCCGAGCGCCAGCAGGACGGCGAGGATCGATGTACGTCGCATGCTCCCTCACGATTCGAATGGGTGGTCGTGAATGGGACACCCGAAGGCGGTACGGGGGTTTCCACGCACTCGATCGTCCGACGTCACCCCACCACGATGCTGACCAGCCGCCCCGGCACGTAGACCACCCTGGTCGGTGTGCTGGTCACGAATTTCAGGACCGCCGGGTCCGTGAGCGCCGCGGCCTGGGCTTCCTCCCGCGTGACCGTGCCGGGTACCCGTACCTTGCCGCGCACCTTGCCGTTCACCTGGACGACGAGCTCGATCGTGTCCTCCGCCGCGAGCGCCGCATCGAACGCGGGCCACCCGGCATCGAAGACGCTCTCCTCGTGCCCGAAGCGCTCCCACAGCTCCTCGGCGATGAACGGCGCGAACGGCGATATGAGCTGCACCAGCGGCTCGATTTCGGCGCGGTGCGGGGTGCGCTCGTGCGCGCGGAGCACGTTCATGTACTCCATCATCGCCGCGATCGCCGTGTTGTACGACAGGCGCGGGATGTCCTCGCCCACCTTGCGAATCGTCTGGTGCAGCTTGCGCATCACATCGCGATCGGGCTCGCCGTCGGCCCGCATCTCGGTCGCCGAGCTCCACAGGCGGTCGAGAAAGCGCTTGACGCCCGAGATGCTGCGATCGCGGAAGTCACCGCCCTCCTCGAACGGACCGAGGAACATGAGATAGGTGCGGAACGCATCCGCGCCCCACTCCTCGATGTACTGATCGGGAATCACCACGTTGCCGCGGCTCTTCGACATCTTCGCGCCGTCGCGGACGATCAGGCCGTGCGCGCGGAATCGTGTGAACGGCTCCTCGAAGTGCAGGCGTCCCGCATCGTGCAGGACCATCGTGATGAAGCGTGCGTAGAGCAGGTGCAGCACGGCGTGCTCGTTGCCGCCGATGTACGAGTGCACCGGGAGCCACTTCTGCGTCAGAGCGGGGTCGAAGGGAACGTCGCTGCGATCGGTGCTCGGGTAGCGGAGGAAGTACCAGGCGCTGTCGAGGAACGTGTCGGAGACGTCCGTCTCGCGGCGCGCCTGCCCGCCGCATTCCGGGCACGGCACGTGGTACCACGCCTCGTGGCGCGCGAGCGGAGAGACGCCCGTGTCGTCCGGCCGGAAGTCCTCGACCGGCGGCAGCAGCACCGGCAGGTCCTGCTCCGGAACCGCCTGCATCCCGCACAGGTCGCAGTAGATCACCGGGATCGGGGGACCCCAGTAGCGCTGGCGCGAGATGCACCAGTCGTGCAGCCGGTAGTTCACCACCGACCGCCCCGCCTTCCGGACCATCGCGAGCCATTGGGTGATCTCACCGATCGCCTCGGCCGCCGGCCTCCCGTCGAAGTCTCCGGAGTTCACCAGCCGGCCATCGCCCGCGTACGCCTCCGCGAGCGGCGTCGACGCGTCGTCGCTCTCCGCCGCCACGACGCGAACGATCGGGAGGTCGAACCTCGTCGCGAACTCGAAGTCGCGCTCGTCGTGACCCGGGACGGCCATGATCGCCCCCGTGCCGTAATCCATCAGGACGTAGTCCGCGACCCAGATCGGGATGCGCTTCCCGTTGGCCGGATTGAGCGCGTACCCGCCGGTGAACACGCCCGACTTCTCCTTGTTCACCTTGCGCGTGACGAGATCCTGCCGCGCCGCCTGGTCGCGATAGGCCTCGACCTCCGCGCACCGGTCATCCGTCGTCACTTCAGCGACCATCGGATGTTCGGGCGCGAGCACCAGATACGTTGCGCCGAAAATCGTGTCCGGGCGCGTCGTGAACACCTCGATGCCCCCGCTCCGGTTCGGCACGCGCCGCTCGCCCTCGAGCGCGAAGATGATCGCCGCCCCATCGGAACGTCCGATCCAGTTGCGCTGCGCCGTCTTGGTGCTCTCCGACCAGTCGAGCCGGTCCAGGTTGTCGAGCAGGCGCTGGGCGAAATCCGTGATCTTGAAGAACCACTGCTCCAGAAAACGCTGTTCGACCACCGTTCCGCACCGCTCGCACCTGCCATCGATGACCTGCTCGTTGGCGAGCACCGTCTTGTCCGACGGGCACCAGTTCACGGCGCCCTTCTTCTTGTAGGCGAGCCCGCGCCGCAGGAGCTGGAGGAAGATCCACTGCGTCCACTTGTAGTAGCCCGGGTCCGTCGTCGCGAGCTCGTGCCGCCAGTCCACCATCAGCCCCGCGCGCTCGAGCTGCCGGCGGAAGTTCGCGATGTTCCGTGGAATCAGCCGCGTCGGGTGCTCGCCGATCTTGAGCGCGTAGTTCTCGGAGTGGATGCCGAAGGCGTCGTAGCCCAGGGGCTCGAAGACCGTATGTCCCCGAAGCCGCTGGTATCGCCCGAAGATGTCGTTCCCGGTGAACGCGAACAGGTTGCCGACGTGCAGTCCCTCCGCCGACGGATAGGGAAACATCATCAGCGCGTAGAACGGACGCGCACCGCGCGCCAGGTCGGTGTGGTTCGTCCCGCGCTCCTGCCAGCGGCGAATCCATTTGGGCTCGATCCCGGCTGGATCGTAGCCGCCTGACTCGCCGGTGAGGGTCTGCCTTGTGCTCTCGGTCATGCGAGGAACGCCAGTCGCGCCCGCACCGGGGTCGGGCAGGCGCGTCGGAGAAACGGAAACTGCGGATTCACCGCAATTTAGCGTCGCACCAAGGGCACACAAGCAGTCGTCGGGGGCCCTCCCGTCAGCCCCACCTCGGCTGCTCGTCCGGACTGATGCCGAGCGTCAGCTTCGCGCAGAGCTCGTGTGTGAGCATCGAGTTGGCGGGGTGGATGCGCCCCAGCCGCGCGTCGCGGAAGAGCTGCTCCAGCGGGCCCTTGCGGAAGATGCCGAAGCCGCCCGAAAGGTCGAGGGCCCGATCGATCACCCGCCAGGCGCCCTCTACCGCGCGGTACTTCGCCGCGACGATCTTGATGATCCATCCGGCGCCATGATCGACGCCATCGGACCAGTCCTGAGCGACGCGGTCGAGATGCGGTCCGATCGCCTCCAGATCGAGGACCATCTCCGCGACGCCGTGCTGGACGCCGGGGTGATACGCCATCGAACGCGTCACGCCCAGTGAGCTCTTCGACTTCACCGTCTCCAGCGTGAGGTCGAGGGCGCGGCGGGCCATGCCGTAGTAGATGTTGCCGAACCCCAGCAGCGCCCACGCGAAGATCCCGAGCACGAAGCCGTCGACGCCAGCCGCGCCGGCGGGGACGACGCGAGCGATGTACTTGTCAGGCACGAAGACGTCGTTCAGCACCGTGTCATCGCTGCGGGTCCCGCGCATGCCGAGCACGTCCCAGGTCTCCCGGATCTCGTAGCCCGGCGTGTCGCGCGGCATGAAGGCGTGCACGACGCGGGGCGCCTTCGGGTCGCTGGTGTCCAGGGCGTGAATGCCAAGGTAGGTCCAGACGGGGCTGAGGCTGCCGAACGACTTCCGGCCGGTGAAGCGGTAGCCGCCATCGACGCGCTCGGCGCGCGAGGTGGAGAGCAGCACCGGGATGTCGTTGCCGCTCTCCGCGTGGCCGGCCGCGTACACGGCGCCGTGCGCCGCCTCACGGAGCAGCCACTCCAGCGAGGTGTCGCCCGCCCGCCAGAGATCGGCGATGAGGCCGGTCCAGTACAGGTGCATGTTGATCCCGAGCGCGGTGGCCGGCGCGTGATAGCCGAGGCGGCGCTGTTCGCGGCAGACGTCGGCAAGGGTGTAGCCCAGGCCGCCCAGTTCGCGGGGTACGGCCATCGTCAGATAGCCCGCCTCGCGCAGCTCCGCGAAGTCCTCGTCGAAGAACCGGTTGTCGCGATCGTACCCCGGCGCCCTCTCCTGACACCGGAGCAGTAACTCGTCGGACAGCACGGGCCCGCTCCCCCTCGGCGCCGGGAGCCGGGAATCGGAAACACTTGTCGGGCGAGCCGTGTCCGTCGCAGTCATCGGAATCTCTCCAGCGTAGTGGTCGGAATGCACGTGGTCCGAAAGCAGAAGCGCCAAAACGCCGTCGAATGGCTCATCGGCGTCGAGGTCGGTTTCAGGGTGACAGAAGCCGGGGGGCGGCTGTACATTGGCCTTCGCACCTGGCAGCGGACGCATCGATGGCTCTGGCGCGGCCGCGCTGCCGCGATCCGCCGGTGCGCCCTTCGCACCCCACGACGTAGTTCACGGAGACCGTCCGCGATGCAGCAGCACGGTGAGGTGACTCGTCCGCCCGACGAGCTGACCCACGGCGGCCGTGAGACGCTCGACGGGCTCTTTCCGCTCGTCTACGAGGAGCTGCGACGCGTCGCGCACAATCGCCTCCGTCGTGAACGCGACGCCCACTCGCTGGACACCACCGCGCTGGTGCACGAGGCGTACGTCAAGCTCTCTGCACTGGACCGCCTGCAGTGGAAGAACCGGGCGCAGTTCTTCGCGCTGGCCGCCCAGGCGATGCGCCGGATTCTCGTCGACTACGCGTTGCGGCGCAAGACGCAGAAGCGGGGTGGCGAGCAGCAGCGTATCTCGCTCGATGATTCGGTCCTCATGGCCGAGGAGCGGAGCGAGGAGCTGATCGCGCTCGACGAGGCGCTGCGCCGACTCGAGGCGATCGACGCGCGCCATGGCCGCATCGTCGAATGCCGGTTCTTCGGCGGCATGAGCATCGAGGACACCGCGGCAGTGCTGGGCATCTCGCCGGCGACCGTAAAACGCGACTGGGTGATGGCCCGCGCGTGGCTGAGGCGGGAGCTCGCCGGATGAGCGTCACGCACGACGATTGGCACCGGATTCAGCGCCTGCTGAATTCGGCGCTCGAGCGCACCGGCTCCGAACGCGCGTCGTATCTCGACACGGCGTGCGCCGGCGATCGCGCGCTCCGCGACGAGCTGGACTCGCTGCTGTCGGCGCACGAGCGGCCCAGCGCGCTCGATCGGCTGGAGCGCGAGCTCGTCGCGCCGCTGGTCTCGCGCTTTCGCGTTGAAACGTCCATGGCGGGCCGCACGGTCACGCACTATCGGATCGGGGAGTGCCTCGGGGCCGGCGGCATGGGCGTCGTCTACCGGGCGTGGGATGAGGTGCTCGCGCGCGACGTCGCCCTGAAGTTCCTTCCACCGCATCTGAGCAGCGAGGCGGCCGCCAAACAACGCTTCGTTCGCGAGGCGCAGGCGGCGGCGGCGCTGGAGCACCCGAACATCTGCACCATCTACGAGATCGGCGAGAGCGATGACGGGCAGATCTTCATCGCCATGCCTTTCTACAGGGGCGAGACACTGAAGGAGCGAATCGCCCGCGATGCGCTCACGGTGGACGAGTCCCTGGACCTTGCGATCCAGGCCGCGCGCGGACTCGGGAACGCGCACGAACACGGAATCGTCCACCGCGACATCAAGCCGGGCAACCTCGTCATCGCACCGGCGGGCGTGCTCAAGATCGTCGATTTCGGCATCGCCAAGCTCGCCAGCGCGAGCGCGACCGGCTCGGACGTTATGCGCGGCACTGTCGCCTACATGAGCCCCGAGCAGGCACGCGGGGCGCAGCTTGATGGCCGCACGGACATCTGGTCGCTGGGCGTGGTGCTCTACGAGATGCTGGTGCGCGAGCGGCCGTTCCGCGGCGACCATGATCAGGTCGTGCTGCGGGCGATCATGCACTCGGAGCCACCGCCTGTCAGCCAGGCGAGGCCGGCCGTGGGCCGCGCGCTGGACGGAGTGCTGGCCCGAGCCCTCGCCAAGCAGGTGGAGCACCGCTTTCAGAGTGCGGCGGAGCTCGCGGTCGCGCTGGAGCACGTCCGCAGCGTCGGACCGGACCGCGCGGAGTCGATCGGAGCCTCGAGCGGTGTCTCGCCGGACGGGGAGCGCAGGCAGGCGACGATCGTGGTGTCGACGGTCTCCGGCTATGGCGAACTGGTGGATGCACTTTCACCGGCACGACTCGACGGCGTCATGGGCGAGATCCGGACGGCGGCCGCGGAGGTCGTGCGGCGACACGATGGCGCGCTCCACCCGGCCGGCGAGGAGGAGCTGGTGCTCCTCTTCGGCATTCCGACGACCCACGAGGACGATTGCATTCGAGCCGTTCGCGCCGCGCTCGAGCTCCACCGGCGGGTCCGCCTGATGAGCGAGGCCCTCGAGCGCGACGTCGGTCGGACGCTGCGCTTGCACACCGGCGTGGACGTCGGGCACGTGGTCGCCCGGCCCGCGACCGGCGGCGCCGGCTACCTCATCGCCGGGGATGCCGCGCGGGTCTCGGCACAGCTGTCGGCCCACGCCCTGGCCGGTGAAGTGTGGATCACCCCTGAATGCCGCCGGCTCGTGGCGCCTTTCTTCGAGACGATGGCTCGAGAGCCGGTGGTGATTCGGGAGCGCGATGAGCCACTCGTTCCACTCGTTGTGATTCAAGAATCCGGATTGCAGACGCGACTCGAGGCCGCGGAGCGCGCCAGTCTCACCGCGTTCACGGGTCGCGACCACGAGCTCGCGGTGCTGCGCCGCTGCCTGGACGCCGCCATCGGTGGCACGGGGCAGGTGGTGAGCGTGGTCGGCGAGGCCGGAATCGGAAAGAGCCGGCTCCTCTTCGAATTCCGTCACGAGATCGATGGCCGGAACGTCCAGCTGCTGCGCGGGCGGTGCCAGTCGTACGGGAGCAGCACGGCGTACCTGCCGTTCATCGAGGCGTTGCGTGGCATGCTCCGGCTGGACGACATCGACGATCCCACCGGACACCTCGACGAGGTGCTCGCCGCCATTCGCGAGCTGGGCAGCGAGCTCGAAGAGTTCATTCCGCTCTATCTGCGACTGCTCTCGATTCCCAGCGAAGACTACCCCGTGCCCGGGCACCTCCGCGGCGAGCAGTTCCGACACGCAATGCAGGAGGCACTCGCTGCCGCCTTCACCTCGAGCGCGCGCCGCCGGCCGGCCGTCATGGTGCTCGAGGATTGGCACTGGGCGGACGACGCCTCGAACGCGGTCCTGGAACAGCTCATCGAGATCGTGGCCGAGTTCCCTCTTCTGCTGACGGTGACATATCGACCGGACTACGGGGTGCGGTGGTCCGGCGTCGGACCGCACACCTCCATCAATCTCCAGCCGCTGGAGAAATCGTCGTCTCTGGCGATGCTGACCTCGCTGCTGCGGGCCGAACGCGTCCCCGAGGATCTGGTCGCGTTGCTTCACGACCGCACGAACGGCAACCCCTTCTTCCTCGAGGAAGTCTGCCAGGCCCTGGTCGAGGAGGGCGCGATCGAAGCCGCACAGGGACGCGTGCGGCTGACCGGCGCTGCCGACGCCTTGAAGCTGCCCGACACCATCCAGGCCGTCATCCGCACGCGCCTCGATCGCCTCGATCGCGACTCGCGAGAGATCCTGCGGCTCGCCTCGGTCGTCGGCCGCGAGTTCTCGCGAAGCATCATCGATCGAACGCTGCCCGAGGTGGGGCGGCTGCCCAACGCGCTGCAGTCGCTGAAGAGCGCCGGCCTCATCCAGCAGTTGCGCGTCGTGCCAGACGCCGTGTACCGCTTCAAGCACGTACTCACCCAGGAAGTCGCGTACGGCAGTCTGCTCGAGCATCAACGCAAGGACCTGCACGGTCGTGTCGGCGAAGCGATCGAGGAAGTCCACCGTCACCGGATCGACGAGCACCTCGAGCGCCTGGCCCACCACTTCAGCCGCGCCGGCGCGTGGCGCAAGGCCATCGCGTACGCCCTGCGATCGGCCGAACGCGCGGATGCGCTCCGTCAGTTCGCCGAGGCCTTTCAGATCCTCGAGCGCGCGCTCGGATGGCTCGCGCGCCTGCCCGAAGATGCGGAGCATCGACACACCTGGATCGAGATCCTGCTGCGGCAGGAACGGCTCTGCGAGACGCTCGGCCTCCGCGGACGGCAGGAGCAGATCATCGACGAGCTGATCGCCGTGGCCGAGCCGGCCGGGGACCGCGCACAGCTCGCCGAAGCGTACGTACGGCAGGGCGACGTCTGCACGTTGCTGCGTCGATTCGACGAGGCCGAGTCCGCGTTGCGGCGATCGCTGCGCCTTCGGCAGGAGCTCGCGGACGCCGTGGGCGAGCGCAACACGCTGCGGAGTCTGGGGCTGCTTCGCTGGCATCAGGGCCGCGACGAAGAGGCACTCGAGTTCGTCGAGCGCGCGCTCGAGCTGGATCAGCAGCGCGGCGACCTCGAGGCCGTCCTCGGCGACCTCTCCAACATCGGTCTCGTGCTGAAGGGCATGGGGAAGTACGACGGCGCGCGCCGGTATCTCGAGGACACTGCCCGCCTGCTCGAGACCCTCCCGGACGGCGCGCTCTGTTTCGGCGCCGGCATCAAGCGGAGCTACATCCTCCACAATCTCGCCAACGTCCACCGCGCACTTGGCGACAACGACCGGGCGCAGGATTATCTGCGGGAAGCGAAGAGTAACACCGCCGACTCCCGGCTTCCGATCCAGCGTTCCTACCATCTCACGGCCGAAGCCCACATCCGGCTCCAGCAGGGCGAGATCGAGGAGAGCCTGACCCTCTATCACGAAGCTGTCGAGCTCACGCGCCGGGCCGACTACGCTCCGGGGCTGGCACAATCCCTCCGCTTCCTCGGCGAGCTCCTGCTCGGGCTCGCGCGTCCCGATGAGGCGCTGCCGCATCTGCTGGAAGCGGCCGGCCTGTTCGCGCAGCTGAAAGACCAGGCCACCGAAAGCCACCTCTGGACCAGGGTCGCTTCGCTCCACGAACGCGCGGGACGATTCGGCGACGCGATGGCCGCCTGGGGCAAGGCGCGAACGCTGCGCACTGCGCTCGGGGATCGCGCCGGTGAGCTGGAGGCCGTCGAGGGCCTCGCCCGCGTGACGCGCCGGCACGTGGCGGAGCCGTCACTCGCCATCGGCTATTTCCGCGAGGCCCTCGAGCTCGCGGCGTCGCTGGGCGACCGCGTGGCCGCTGGTCGGCTGGGAAACAGCATCGGTATTCTCGAGTGGGGTCGCGGCCGACACGAGGATGCGTTGCATCACTTCGAGGATGCCCTCGCGGTCTTCCGCGAGCTCGGTGACGCGGACGGCGCCGGCCTGATGCTGAACAGCATCGGCGTGACCCTGCGCGCCTTCGGCCGCCGGGCGAAAGCCCGGGAGAAGCTCGAGGAGGCGATCGCGTTCCATCGGGAGCACGGTCGTCGCCACCTCGAGGGACATGCGCTCGCGGCGCTGGGCGACATCCTTCAGGATGAGGATTACGCCGAGCGCGCACTGGAGTGCTACACGCGATCGCTCGAGATCAGACGCGCGCTCGGCGATCGCCTTGGCGAGGGATGGATGCTGCACCACCTCGCCCGGGCCGAGGTGCATCTCGGCTTGATGGACCACTCCGCCGACCATGCCGCCGAAGCGGAACGCATCGCGAACGAATGCGGGGAGGCGGAGCTCCTCGCATCCTGCAGGCAGCTTCGCCGCACGTCACCGATCTGATCCCACCGAGGAGCCATGCCGCGCTACATCATCGAGCGGAATGTCGGAACGCTCACCAGAGACGAGCTGCAGGCAGCGGGAAGGAAGTCCGTCGAGGTGCTCGATGGGATGACCGGGGTGATCTGGGTCCGGAGCTACGTCTCCGACGTGGAGGGGAAGATCTATTGCGAGTACGATGCCCCGAATCCGGAGGCCGTGCTCGAACATGCCCGGCGGGCGGGACTACCGGTCGATCGGATCGCGGAGATCGCGCTCGAGATCAACCCGGCGATGTTTCGCTGATCGAGCTGTCCCGCGGCGGCCACCGTCTTCGCGCCGACGGAACGAAGCTCGGCTGTCGGCATGGAGGGAGTGTCGCTCGACGGCGCGCACTGTCGATAACGGGCGGCACCAGGATGCTCCCCGCCGGAGCCGCCGTGTGCCCCTCGCCTCTCCGGGATCGTCCATTAACGAGTTGCATCGACCCGCGCGTGACGGACCGACCCCGCCATCCTCGTGCCGAACGCCCCCGCCTCCCGCTCCTCCAGCAGCATCGCCCAGTCACTTCCGATCGCCTTCGCGGTCCTGAAGCGGCTGCGCGCCTCCGCGAGCTCGCTCCGCGGCCGCGTCATTCTCGCTGCCGGCTTGCTCGCGCTCTGCGTGCTGGGCGCCCTCGGCTGGCTCGGAAGTCGGGCGATCACCAGTTTCCTCGCCGACCAGGCCGACATCCGGCTCGAGGACGCCGCCCGCCGCTCCGGCATCCTCGTCGAGTCGCTGCTGATCGAACGCGAGCGCGCGGTCACGATGCTCGGTGCGTCCCCGCAGCTCGTGGATGCGGCGCGCGGCGGCCGCCTCGTCGCGGAGGTGCTCGGGCTCGACACGCTCTCCATCGACGTCCTCGAGCGCCGCTACTCTACCGCGCGGTCCCTGGAGGTCGACGCCCGCGCCCGGAACTTCCTCCGGGCGATGCTGCCGCAGCTCGGGATGGCGGAAGTGATGGTCACCGAGGCGAGGGGCCTCAACGCCATCACCTCCGCGCGGACCAGCGATTTCGTCCAGCGGGACGAGGACTGGTGGACGCTGGCGATGCGCGATGGGATCGCGCCGCTATCGGTGGAGTACGACGAATCGGTTCGCCAGGTCGTGATCTCACTCGCGTCCGCCGTGCGCGAACGACCCGGTGACCCGCCCGTCGGCGTGGTCAAGGCGGCGTTCACCCTCGCCCGGATCGACTCCGCGCTGCGCAGCACGAGCTCGGTCGGTGGCATCCAGGTCGACCTGATCGACGAGTCCGGCCGGGTGATCGCGAGCTCCGGACGCGTCTCGCGCCTCCAGGTCCTCCCTGGCGCCGACCAGCTGCTCTCGGCTCCGCGCGACTCGATCGTCGGCTACGACGTTCCGGCCGCGGACGGAGGGCAGGCACGCAGGCGCGCCGCCCTCGACGAGCTCCAGGGCGGACGGTGGCGTCTGGTCGCCCACCTCGACGAGCGCATCACGCTCGCGCAGCGCAAGCAGGCGCTCGGCGTTCTGCTCTCCGTGACCGCGGGGCTCTTCCTGCTGATCACGGCGACGCTCGGATTCCTCGCCCGCTCTCTCACCAACCGCGTGAGCCGGCCGGCGGAGGTGCTGGCCCTGGCCGCCGAGGCGGTTGCCGCCGGCGATCTGTCGATCGAGCTCGCGCCCAGCGGCAACGAGGACGAGATCGGACGCCTCACCAGGGCGACGCGCTCGATGCTCGCCGACCTCCGTCGCCTGGCCGGGTCGATGGGAGAGGCGTCGCGGCAGACCTCCTCGATGGCCGCGGAAATCACCACCGGCTCCGAGCACATGGCCGCCGCCGCGGAAGAGATGGCGGCCATGTCGAGCGACCTGAGCCAGCAGTCCAGCGAGATGGCCGAGACGATTCGCCATCTGGCGGATGATGCGAACGAGCTCGTGTCAATCGCCGCCGAGCAGGAGACCGGCGCCGAGGAGGGCATCATTCGCAATGCGCGCCTGCGCGCGATGGCCACCGAGAATCGCGAGCGCCTCGACGAGAGCGCCCGTGCGCTCGAGGCCCTGGCCACCGATGCGCGGTCGACGGTCGAGGCGACGGAGGCCCTCTCCACCGCGTCGGAGGAGATTCGCGCGTTCGTCGTGCTCGTGCAGAAGATCGCGCGGCAGTCCAAGCTGCTCGCGCTGAACGCGGCCATGGAGGCAGCCCGCGCCGGCGATGAGGGCCAGGGATTCGCGGTGGTGGCGGGCGAAGTACGCCGACTCTCCGCCGCCGCCGCGGAGGGCGCGGAGCGCACGGAGCTCGTCGTCGCACAGCTCCTGAAGCACGTGGGTGAGACGCACGCCTCGAGCAGTCGAGCGGCGGAGACGGTGCAGTCGGTTCTCGCCGCCACGCAGCAGGGTCACGCATCGTTCGGCCACGTGGAGCAGGCCGTGGGCGACGCCGAAGGGTGGACCGCGACGATCGCCGACGCCTCGCACCGCACGAGCGATCGGGTGCGGCACATGACCGGCCGGATCGAGCAGCTCGCGAAGGGCACCGAGACCTTCGTCGCCGCCATGCAGGAGGTCGCCGCGTCGAGTCAGGAACAGAGCGCGAGCACGCAGCAGATCGCGGCCGCCGCCGATCGGCTGACCGCGGCGGCCGAGAAGCTGAATGAGATCGTCAAGACGTTCCGGCTCGTCCCGGCCGGGAGCGGATCGGACCGGACGAGCATCCACGAGGAGAGTGGGACCGAAAAAATCGAAGTGGTCAGTGCTCAGCCGTCCATACTCGGTGTCCTGCCGACGCCCTCGCTGATCACTGAAAGCTGAACACCGACCACTTCGCGGTTCCGCTGCGCCCCGGCGCAGCGAAGCGGCCTCAGGCCGCCCCGCCTATCGCGGCATCTCCTCCCGACGATACAGGGATGCCGCATCCGCCAGTCTCGCCCCTGCCTCGTCCGCCACCGCGTATCGCGAACCCGCATAGATCGCGGCTCCGCCGTTGCGCCCGTCCTTGTGCAGCGCATAGAAGCTCAGGTTGAAGAGCGGACGGCCGTTGGGGGCGAGCAGGCGCGGTTCCGTCATCGCGACCACGCGCTCGAGCGTCGCCAGACAGGCCTGTTCGGGTGACATCCCCTGGCGCATGTGCTCGACCGTCAGGAACGCACCGCAGACCATGATGTTCGCCTCGCCGCGTCCGGTCGATCCGGCGGCTCCGACCGCGTTGTCGCAATACTGGCCGGCGCCGATGATCGGGCTGTCGCCCGCGCGTCCCGGGATTTTCCACGCCATCCCGCTCGTCGTCGTCACCGACCCGATGTCGCCGGCGGCGTTGACCGCGTTCATGTTGATCGTGCCGGTGGTGTAGCGGATGTCGCCATCGTGATCGATCCAGGCGTCGTTCGCGTTCAGGCGCGAGCGCCAGCGCAGCCAGGCCTGCCGGCTCGCATCGGTGAGCAGATCCTGCTCCTTGAAGCCGAGTGACAGCGCGAAGCGCTTGGCCCCTTCGCCCACCAGCATGATGTGATCGGTGAGATCCATGACTGCTTTCGCGACGAGCGACGGCGTCGCGATGCCCTCGAGCGCCGCCACGGCGCCGGCGCGCTTCGTCGGTCCGTGCATGCACGACGCATCGAGCTGCACGACGCCGTCCGCGTTCGGCAGACCACCGAGCCCCACCGAGCTGTCCTCGGGGTCCAGTTCCTGGATGTTGACCCCGGCGATCGCCGCATCGAGCGGATCCGCGCCCGCACGAATGCGTTCCATCGCGACGGCGACCCCGCGAATGCCGTTCGCCGAGGCGACGACCGTCGGCCGCGCGAGTCCCTTCACGGGGGCTGCGCGCTCGGTGACTTCGATGAAGGGTGCGGCGGCGGCGACAGGGCGGGCAAGGGTCAGCCCGGCGGCGGCGGCGGCGCCGGCTCCGAGAAAGCGACGGCGGGAGACGGACACGGGTCCTCCGGATCGGGGGTTGGGGGGGTGGGGTGGGTGGGGGGGTGGGGGGGGTGGCGGTTGCGGGTACGTCGCCATTGTAGCCCTCGCGGGCACGCATGGCGAGGGGCTAGCTTCCCCCCGCATGAGCGTCCCCGTCCCTTCCGCAAATCTCCTCCGCCAGTTTGCCTTCTTCAGCGGACTTCCGGACACCGAGCTCTCCTTTCTCGCTGAACGAGCCGAGCTCCACGCCTATCCCACCGACGCGCTGATCTTCGAGGAAGGCTCGCCGCGGTCGCTTCTCGCCGTCCTCTCCGAGGGCAGCGTGGTCATCGAGAAATCGAGCAGCGGTCGTGTCACCCGGCTCGCCACGCTCGGCGCGGGCGAGGCGCTCGGCGAGGGCGTGCTGCTCGACGACTCCCCGCACGGCACCAGCGCACGCGCTCTCGAGGACTCCCAGGCGGTGGTCTTCGGCGCGGACACGCTCCGGCGGATCCTCGACGAACGGCCGGCCCTCTACGCCGGGCTGCTCGCGCGCGCCGCCCGCGTCATCTCGCAGCGGCTGCGGAGCGCCGACGCGACGCTCGTCGGGCGTGGGCGCGCGATGGGCTTCGCCGGCTCCCGCACGAGGCGCGAGCGCGATCTGCTCGGCGAGCGCGACATCCCGGACGATGCCCTGTACGGCATCCAGACGCTGCGCGCGCTCGAGAACTTCCCGATCACCGGCGTCGTCCTGCGCGAGTTCCCGTCGCTGATCGATGCGCTGGCCGCGGTGAAGGAGGCGTCGGCGCTCGCGAACACGGAGCTCGGTCTCCTCGATCCCTCGATCTCCGAGCTGATCGTGCGCGCGTGCCGGGAGATCCGGGGCGGCCGCCACCACGAGCACTTTCTCGTGGACATGATGCAGGGCGGCGCGGGGACCTCCACGAACATGAACGCGAACGAGGTCATCGCGAACCGCGCGCTCGAGCTGAAGGGCCGGCATCGCGGGGACTACAGCGCCGTGCACCCGAACAATCACGTCAATCTCAGCCAATCCACCAACGACGTCTACCCGACGGCGGTCAAGCTCGCGCTGCACGCGAGCATCGACCACCTCCGGTCCGCGATGAGCGATCTGGCGAAGGCGTTTCTGGCCAAGGGCGAGGAGTTCGCGCCGTTCCTGAAGATGGGGCGCACGCAGCTCCAGGATGCGGTGCCGATGACGCTCGGCCAGGAGTTTCGCGCATTCGGTGTCACGATCCACGAGGATGTCGAGCGGCTGCGCGAGGCCCAGACGCTCATCCGGGAGATCAACATGGGCGCGACGGCGATCGGGACCGGCATCAATGCGCCACTCGGATACGCGGAGGCGGTGCGCCGGCATCTCTCCGCGGTGTCCGGCATCGAGCTCGTCACCGCGCCCGATCTGGTCGAAGCGACGATGGACACCGGAGCGTTCGTCCAGCTCAGCGGTGTGGTCAAGCGGTGCGCGGTCAAGCTATCGAAGATCTGCAACGACCTGCGACTGCTGAGCTCCGGACCGCGCGCGGGATTCAACGAGATCAACCTGCCGCCGATGCAGCCGGGCTCGTCGATCATGCCCGGCAAGGTGAACCCGGTCATCCCCGAGGTGGTGAACCAGGTCTGCTTCGATCTGATCGGCGGCGACGTCACCGTGAGCCTCGCCGCTGAAGCGGGTCAGCTCCAGCTCAACGTCTTCGAGCCGATCATCGCGTTTCGGCTCCTGCGTGGCATGGACGCGCTCAAGAACTCGTGCGTCGTGCTGCGCGAACGGTGCGTCGAGGGCATCACGGCCAATCCGGATCGCATGCGCTTCTTTCTCGAGCAGTCGATTGGCATCGTGACGGCACTGGTCCCGCGGCTCGGATACGAAGTCGCGTCGCAGATCGCGAAGGACGCGCTCGCCAGCGGCAAGGGCGTCTACGATGTGGTGCTGGAGCAGGAGCTCCTCACGCGCGCCGAGCTCGACGCGCTGCTCGATCCGGAAGCCCTGGCCCGGCGACACTCCGGGAGCCAACCCGTGGTCCGGCCGGAGGCGGCTGCGAAGCGCTGACATGCCGCCCCGCCGCCGCAAGCGCATCGATCCCGCCGTCTTCGCCCTACCCGTCGAGGCCATCCGAGAAGGGCAGTTCACGGACCTCTACTTTCTCCGCGCGCGCGAGCTGATGCGTGCCGAGGGGCTCTCGCCCCGCGTGCTCACGCAGGTCACCTGCAAGAATGCCGGGATCATTTCCGGGATCGACGAGGCCGTGGCGATCCTCAGGACGTGCACGGATGAGTGGGGCGCGCTCGTCGTGCACGCGCTCTACGAAGGTGATCGGATCGACGCGTGGGACACCGTGCTCACGATCGAAGGGCCGTACGATGCGTTCGCGCACCTCGAGACGCTGATCGTCGGTGTGCTCGCGCGCCGGACGGCGATCGCCTCGCAGGCCCGGGCGCTGGTCGACGCCGCGCGCCCGAAGCCGATCATGATCTTCTCGGCGCGGTTCGACCACTGGCAGATGCAGCAGGGCGATGGATTCGCCGCGTTCATCGGCGGCGTGAAGATGACTTCCACCGCGGCGCACGGCGCTTGGTGGGGTGGTACGAGAGTGGGTACGGTGCCGCACTCCCTCATCGCGGCGCACGGCGGCGACAGCGTCCTGGCAACCCGCAAGCTCGCGGAGCGGCTGGATGCCGACGTGCCACTCATTGCGCTGGTGGACTACGAGAACGATTCAGTGCGCACGAGTCTGGCGGTCGCGCGCGCGCTGGAGGGGCGGCTCTGGGGCGTGCGCCTCGACACCTCCGAGTATCTGGTGGATCACTCGATTCTCCCCGAGATGGGGGCCTTTCCGCCGACGGGCGTGAATCCCCAACTGGTGTGGAACGTCCGCAATGCCCTCGACGCGGAGGGGTTCGGGGACGTGAAGATCGTCGTCTCGGGAGGTTTCGTCGTGGAGAGGATCCGCGTCTTCGAGGAGGAGGGTGTTCCCGTCGATGCCTACGGGGTCGGGGCCTCGCTGCTGGCGGGGCATGTGGACTTCACCGCCGACATCGTCGAGCTCGAGGGCGAGCCGCAGGCCCGTGTCGGGCGGTCCCTCCGGCCCAATCCGCGGCTCGAGCGGGTGAAGTGACCGATGGGGTGGGCTCGTGAAGTCGCGCGGGACCTCCGTCCCCGGCAGACCCCGCAGGCGGCTCCATGCGCGGCCGGCCGGCCGCCCACGGACTCGCCGTGTCGCTCTCGAAGACCAGGTCTCACGAGGAGCCCGAACGATGGCTGGAACGAAGCTCGATGGCGCCGGAACCGCCAAGATGCACACGCTCGACGACGCGCTGACGCACCTCCAGCGCGTCCACGGACTGGTCGAGCAGATGGCGATGGCGATCAAGAATCAGAAGCCCGCGACGATGTACGGCCTGCAGATCCGGCGCGCCGCGACGCCCATGGTGGGCCAGCTCAAGGTCCAGTTCGGCCTCCTGGCGGACCAGGTCTCCGCGCTCGTGCTGATCGCGACGCGCGGGGGGAGCGAGCAAATGCGTCTGCGCACGATGCGCGAGATGGTGGGGCAGCTCCGGATCGCGATCGACATCATGATGTCGAAGGTCAAGGAGCAGCACACGGTGCCGATCGAGACATCCGACGGGTAGGCACGCCTCGCGGGACGGCGCTGTCCTCGAGCAATGAATGGTGCGTAGTGCGGCCCCGGCGCGGGCGCACCCCCGGGCCCCCAACGCCCAAGTAACCACAACCGATGCGGGGTTGTCGGGGCCAGTACCCAAACCCCGGTC